>JAYVGE010000503.1:0-2362 GCA_043772515.1 Flavobacterium sp.
CACAAAACCCAACAGCTCCCTCAAACTTAGTTGTAACAGCAAGCTCTTCAAGCACAATATCCTTAAACTGGACTGCCAGTTCAGATAATATTGGAGTAGACAGCTACGATATTTATGTAAATTCTATACTGAAGACTTCCTCTTCTGGAGTAAGTGCAATAGTAAATGGACTTACACCTGCCACAACTTATTCCTTTTATGTAGTAGCTAAAGATGCCGCAGGAAATAGTTCTACACAAAGTAATTCTGTTAATGGTACAACAACAGTTGCATCCACCTTTTGTGCCAGCGAAACTTTTGAAGGGATTCCAATTAATGCATCATCATACGCAACAAGAACCTGGACAGGAGATTCAGGACTGGATTGGACAGCGACAGATGCTCGTACCGATAACACTATAAACGCTAGAGCAATTTGCATTCGCAATGGTTCGCTAGTCGCCTCCACAGCACAAAACGGAATTGGTAATTTTACGGTTAAAACCCAATTAAAATATAGTGGATCAAACGGCACATTCAATGTTCGGGTAAACGGAAATATTATTGGCACAATACCTTATAGTCTTACTTCTACAACTACAACCATCACTGGAATTAACATCAATGACAATGTAATAATTAGTATTACTGATAACAGTACTGCAACCAATCGTGTGGCTATTGATGACCTTTCTTGGACTTGCTATTCCAATTTAAATAACGAAGAATTTAATTCAACTGAATTTTCTATCTATCCAAATCCTGCAACCAATCAATTCTCAATTAATTTTAAAGATGGAGACGAATCTTTTTCAATTGCAATTTATTCCATATTTGGACAGAAAGTTTTCGAAAAACAAAATACTACAAATAAGATAGTTGGAATTCAAAATTTAGCAAAAGGAACCTATATTGTTAAAATAACAAAAGATTCAAAAACACTAACAAGAAAATTATTAATCGATTAATAAAAATCAAACAGTAAATAGTTCAAAGCGGCAAAATTGTCGCTTTTTTTTTTGATTTGAATTGACTAAATTTGCACCGTTAAATACAACAAACTACACAACAATGATTCATTTCTTTGAAAACCAAAGCAAAACTGTTTTTGCAGTACACACGCAAAACGAAATTTCGGCTCAAGACATTTCAAAACTCAACTGGCTTTTTGCCGATGCAGATAAAATAGAGAAATCCGTATTGTCGGATTTTTTTGTTGGACCTCGTGCCACTATGATTACGCCTTGGAGTACCAATGCGGTAGAAATTACTCAAAATATGGGAATTTCTGGAATCATTCGAATCGAAGAATTTCATAGAGCAACGGAAGATTTCAATGATTTCGACCCTATGCTTTCACAAAAATATAGTGAGTTGAATCAAGATATTTTTACGATAAACGTGCTACCAGAAGCTATTTTGGATATTGATGATATTGCACTTTATAACAAAACAGAGGGGTTGGCTTTAAGTCAGGAAGAAGTAGACTATTTGGATAATTTAGCAACCAAATTAGGTAGAAAATTAACGGATTCGGAGATTTTTGCTTTCTCTCAAGCCAATTCAGAACACTGTCGTCACAAGATTTTCAATGGAACTTTTGTTATTGATGGTGTAGAAAAAGAAACGTCTCTTTTTAAATTAATCAAAAAAACATCTCAGGAAAATCCACACGATATTGTTTCAGCGTACAAAGACAATGTGGCATTTGTAAAAGGTCCAAGAGTACAACAATTTGCACCTAAAACTGCTGACAAACCTGATTTTTACGAAATAAAAGAATTTGATTCGGTTATATCTTTAAAAGCAGAAACGCATAATTTCCCAACTACAGTAGAACCTTTTAATGGAGCTGCTACAGGAGCTGGAGGAGAAATTCGGGACCGTTTAGCTGGAGGACAAGGTTCATTGCCATTAGCAGGAACGGCTGTTTATATGACTTCATACTCTCGATTAGAGGAAAATCGACCTTGGGAAGATGCTGTAGCCGAAAGAAAATGGCTGTATCAAACTCCGATGGACATCTTGATAAAAGCATCAAACGGAGCTTCTGATTTTGGATATAAATTTGGACAACCGCTTATTACTGGTTCAGTTTTGACTTTCGAACATGAAGAATCCCCCTCTAATTCCCCCGAAGGAGGAGAATTAAAATCTCGCAAAATTGGTTACGATAAAGTAATCATGCAAGCAGGCGGAATTGGTTACGGAAAATTAGATCAGGCCATAAAAAAGAAACCACAAGAAGGCGATAAAATCGTTATTCTTGGCGGCGAAAATTATAGAATCGGAATGGGTGGAGCTGCAGTTTCTTCTGCAGATACGGGAGCTTTTGGTTCCGGGATCGAGCTCAATGCGATTCAGCGTTCGAATCCCGAAATGC
>JAYVGE010000504.1:0-2358 GCA_043772515.1 Flavobacterium sp.
CCTGAATGTCTACAACTCCTTTTATTCGCATTACGGCTTTGGCAATAGCGTAGTTTTTTCGATCAATATAAAGAATGCCCTCTAATCCCAAGGCTTTGCTGTTTTTTTTGTTTTTAAAATAAAGCATAAAAGTTTCTCTACCATTTATGGCTACAGTGTCTAGAAGTTTGTAGTGGTAACCACGCAATGCATCTCTAGCAATCGGACTGTTGTATTTGGTTTCGAAAAGCTCGTAACGATTGTCGTAAATAGAGAACGATTGTAGATTGAAGCTAAGGATTTCATAAATAGGCTGTCTTAAACCCGCCATTTTTGTTCCTAATATAGTCTCTTTGAGTTTTGTGTTACTGAACTGAAATTGGGATACTTTTTCGGTTTGAAACAAATGTTGTTTGCTAATGATCTCTTTAAATTTATAATTAGAAGAATCTATTTTTATAAATTTTCTGCCTGTAGATTTTTCGACAAAAAGAGAGTCAATTCGTCCGTCTATCGAATCGGGATTTGCCGTTACGAGTAGCTTATTATAGGATTTAAATTGAAAAGTGTTTAGTTTTTTCTGTGGATTGTTACTGTTTTTAGATTCAATTACTTTTTTGATTATTGCCAATGCTCGATTTTCGTCGGTAACAATCACTTCATTCAAGGTATTTGTTTTTTCTATAAGCAATACAGAATAATATTTTTTGTCTTGGAGGACAATGATGGTTTGTGAGGTAAAACCAACATACGAAATGATAAACGAAGTGGTGTCGGATTTTAATACAATGCTAAATTTTCCGTCTACATCCGATATGGTATTCTCGCCATCATTTGTTGTGATGGTTGCAAAAGGCAATGGTTCGTTTGTAGCAAAGTCTTTAATAATTCCCGTTACTTGAAATTGCGCTTGAAGGGCTAGCGTAAAAAAAAGTAAGATAAAACTTAAATGCCTCATATAAAGAGCTTTAGGATCAAACGATTGTTATGTTGTTTTGATATGTAAAGGTTTTGAAATAAACCATACAAAAGAACGAGGCAAAACGAAGTTCATGGAACTCCTCAGGGCAAACGCCTTTAACATTATTCGACACGAATTACACGAATTAGCACAAATTTTAAAAAATTAAATTTCACGAATTAAGAAGATTTGTGTAATTCAAAAAGTAATTATTCGTGTGAATTGGTGTAATTCGTGTCTACCTTTTTTTTAAAAGCGTTTGCCCTGCGGAACTCCTATGAAAATAGAAACATGGTGAAGTAATTGCAGGGTTTATTTTGAAACATTTACTAAGGTAAAAATAGGAATAAAAAATCCGTCTCGTTATTATCTCGAGACGGATTTGATGTCGATTTTTGATAAATAAAACTATACTTTCATAATCTCGGCTTCTTTATGAACAAGAAGTTCATCTATTTTCTTGATAAAGCTATTGGTTAGGTTCTGAACCTCTTCTTCGGCACTTTTGCAAATGTCTTCCGATGTTCCGTCTTTTTCTAGTTTCTTTATATCCGAATTGGCATCTTTGCGCACATTTCTAATACCAATTTTGGCATCTTCGGCTTCTACTTTGGCTTGTTTAGCAAGATCACGTCTTCTTTCTTCGGTCAAGGGGGGCACGCTTATGATGATTACATCTCCATTGTTCATCGGGTTAAAGCCGATGTTGGCAATCATAATTGCTTTTTCAATTACTTGTAGCATGTTTTTTTCAAAAGGCTGCAAGGTAATGGTTCTAGCATCGGGAACACTAATTTTTGATACTTGAGAAAGCGGAGTTGCAGAGCCATAATAGTCTACAAAAACGCTCCCTAACATTGCAGGCGACGCTTTTCCTGCACGAATGTTTAAAAATTCTTTTTCTAAATGGGCAATAGAACCATTCATCGATTCTTGGGTGCTATCTAATATAAATTCTATTTCTTCTGTCATTTCTTTTAAGATTTCAGATTATAGATTCCAGCTTTCAGATTTTTACTGCCACCTGAAAGTTGCTATCTTCTTTTTATATATTTACTACGGTTCCTATATTTTCTCCTTCACAAATTTTCAATAGATTCCCAACGGTATTCATGTCGAAAACAAGGATAGGTAGTTTGTTTTCTTGACTTAAAGTAAAAGCCGTAGAGTCCATAACATTCAATCCTTTTTTGATTACATCTTCAAAAGAGATAAAATCAAACTTTACGGCAGCAGCGTTTTTCTCAGGGTCGCTGTCGTAAATTCCATCTACACGGGTTCCTTTTAAAATCACATCGGCATGGACTTCAACACCACGCAAAACGGCAGCGGTATCGGTAGTAAAATATGGATTTCCAGTTCCAGCACCAAAGATAACAATTCTTCCTTTTTCCAAATGACGTACCGCTCTTCTTTTG
>JAYVGE010000505.1:0-14942 GCA_043772515.1 Flavobacterium sp.
GTGGCATTTGTGCGGCTAAACCATCAATACTATTGTCAAAATCGTGATTCCCAATTGTCGAAGCATCGTACCGCATCATACTCATTAGCTTAAATTCTAATTCACCTCCATAATAATTAAAATAGGGAGTTCCTTGAAAAATATCACCTGCATCGAGTAATAATACATTTGGGTTTTCTTTGCGAATTGTTTCTATAAGAGCGGCTCTTTTTTCTACACCTCCCATACTCGGATTTCTAGGATGATCTGCTGGAAAAGGATCGATATGACTGTGTACATCGTTGGTGTGCAAAATGGTTAAATGCTTAATGTCTAAAGACGAAAAGCTACTCAACGACAAACCCAAACTCAATAAAGCAGTGCTGGCAGCAGTTTTTTCTATAAAATCTCTTCTTTTCATATTTGTAGGTACTATTTGTTTTTATTGAATCCCGACAAGCAATCGGGCAATGTTATTAAGTAAAGGTTTTGAAATAACTTCGTCAAAATGGTATGGCTTATTTTGAAACATTTACTAGGGTTAATTGATGAGAAAAAAAATAAATCGGTAGGTAAACCTGTATTTATTCGACAGCGATTCTAATATCTGTTGGTACTGGAATAGTATCGACGTCTGTGAAATAATCAATCAATATATTTCGCAATTTATAATCTAAATCAAACTTTTGAACTCCTTTTTTAAAGAAATTCATGTTATCTCCACCATTAGCCAAATAATCATTGGTGGCAACATAATATATAGTTTCGTTTTCGACGGGTTTTCCTTTTATTAGTATGTTTTTGGCAGTATTATTTTTGTCAATTGTAAAAGTAATCCCTGCTAAAGGATGTGGTTTTTTGGTTGCGATAAAATAATCTACCAATTCAAAGATTTGAGTTCCTTTTAAGGCAATAACAACCAAGTAATTCTCAAAAGGCATGATTTCGAAAGCCGTTCTGGCGCTTACATTTCCTTTTGGAAGTATCGAGCGAATCCCACCATTGTTGAGAAGACAAAAATCGATATTCTTTTTTTCTCTTGTATTAAATATGGCATTCCCTTTGTTTAAAGTAACATCTGCTATCAAATTACCAATACTGGTTTGCCATTTTCCATTACTTTTGTCTAAGGTTTCTGGGCAATAGGCCAAAATCCCGTCTAGGTCCTTATTGATTTGAGCTCTGTAAGGTTTCATAAAAGCTTCAATATCAGAATTCGATTTTTCTATTCCAGCTACGGGAATTAGTTTGCCTTTTATTTCTGTTACTCCGTAAGTTGGTTTACTGCAAGAAGAACTAAAAAATAATGTTAAGAATATAACAAAAAGTTTCAAAAAGCCGTTATACTTTTTTAAATTTACCATCCAGAATGTGTCTTAATTAATTAAATTTGTAATCCAGCAAAAGTAGTATGTTTTTAGATTTTATAAAGACTTTTTTTGTAAAAAAAACTTTAAGAAAAAACTCGAATAATGTAAGAAGGAATCAGGGAAATACTACTGTGAAAACAGTTGGTTTGCTAATTGATGGAAGTCTTTTTTGTAAAAATGAGGCTCTATTAAAGGAATTGATTTCTAATGGAATTAATCAGAATGCTATTAAGTTGCTGGTTTATAAAGACAAAGCTAAAATTAAGATAGATCCTTTAGATTCGACTTTTGGGTTTAATGCTTTTGATTGCCTAGGAAACATTATCGTTCCAGTTGTAAATGAATTTGTAAACGAAGAATTTGACTTGTTGATTAGTTATTATGCTGTCGAGAAACCTCTTTTACTGATGATTACACAAAAATCGAAAGCAAAATTCAAAGCGGGTTTCTTTTCAATAGACAAACAATTAAATGATTTTATGATAAATACTACCACTGAAGATTACAAAGTATTTACCTTTGAATTATTCAAATATTTAAAAATTTTAAACAAAATATAATCTAATAAATATGCAAGCATTAATAGGAACAGGAGTTGCGCTAGTTACACCGTTTAAAAAAGACTTTTCAATTGATACAGAAGCATTAAAAAGAATTGTAAATTTTTCTGTAGATGGCGGAATTGAATATCTTGTAGTTTTGGGTACCACAGCAGAGAATGCAACCTTGTCTGCCGAAGAAAACGAATTGGTTATTAGTACCGTAATCGATGCCAATGCAGGACGACTACCACTTGTATTAGGAGTAGGAGGGAACAATACCTGCAAGTTAGTAGAGGAGCTAAAAACAAGAGATTTATCTGCATTTGTTGCTGTACTTTCGGTTTCTCCTTATTATAACAAACCGACGCAAGAAGGAATTTATCAACATTTTAAGGCTATTGCCCAAGCATCTCCAATTCCTGTAATTTTGTACAACGTTCCTGGAAGAACTGCAAGTAATATGTTGCCAGCCACAGTTATTCGTTTGGCAAATGATTTTAAGAACATTGTAGCTATAAAAGAAGCTGCGGGAGATATTGTGCAAGCAATGCAATTGATAAAAGACAAGCCAAAAGATTTTCTAGTGATTTCTGGTGATGATATGATTGCTTTACCAATGGTTTTGGCAGGAGGGTCTGGTGTGATATCGGTAATTGGGCAAGGTTTTCCAGCTGCATTTTCCGAAATGATTCGACTAGGTTTGAATAGAAAAGTAGAAGAAGCATATAAAATGCACTATCTCATGTCAGATTGTATTGATATGATTTTTGAACAAGGTAATCCTGCGGGAATAAAAGAAGTGTTTTTGTCGTTGGGTGTTTCTGAGAATACAGTGCGTTTGCCATTGGTGACAGTCGATGAATCATTGGCAGGAAGAATAAATCAATTCGTTAAAAATAGTAATAAATAAAATTGAATGGTCTCTTTTTTTTAAGCAAAAATATATTTTGTAGTAGCTAAATTAATAACTAAATTTGCCACCGAAACTTCGGTGTGGTATTTTGTTGGTTGAACATAACCGACAAATCATAAAAAAAGTAAAAAAATGAAAAAAATAGTATCTGTATTACTTCTTGTAGTGCTTTTTTGCTCGTGTGGCGAATATCAAAAAGCATTAAAATCGGAAGATGTTGCTGTAAAGTTTGCTATGGCCACCAAGTTGTATGACGCAGGAAATTATACCAAGGCAATTCGTCTTTTTGAACAAATTGCTCCAGCTTATAGAGGAAAACCACAAGCTGAAAAGTTGTTTTATATGTTTGCACAATCGTATTATAAAACCAAACAGTATTATTTGGCAGGTTATCAATTTGAAAGTTTTGTTTCGGGCTATCCTAAAAGCGAGAAATCGGAAGAAGCGGCTTATTTAGGTGCAAAAAGTTATTCTCATCTTTCTCCAGTATACAGCCTTGATCAGACAGATACGAATAAAGCAATCGAAAAAACACAAAATTTTATAGATAAGTATCCAAATTCTCAGTACGTTACCGAAGCCAATAAAGTAGCAAAGGAGCTTCAAGAGAAATTAGAGAAAAAAGTATACGAAAATGCAAAAGGGTATAATACTATTTCCGATTACAAATCGGCATTAGTTGCTTTTGATAATTTTATGGCAGATTATCCAGGTACACCATTTAGAGAAGACGCTTTGTTTTATAAGTTTGATTCTGCTTACCAGCTGGCAATAAATAGTGTTCCATCAAAAATGGAAGATCGTTTGAATGTTGCCAAAACTGCTTATTCAAGTTTAATTAAGTTTAAAT
Source organism: Flavobacterium sp. (assembly GCA_043772515.1). Lineage (GTDB taxonomy): Bacteria > Bacteroidota > Bacteroidia > Flavobacteriales > Flavobacteriaceae > Flavobacterium. Next base: position 3,655 of record JAYVGE010000505.1, read on the forward strand.
TAGATACGAAATACAAAGAGAAAACGGACGAAATGATTGTTCGTATTGAAAAAGATTTACAAAAATTTACTAAATAAATAAAGTCATGGATTTAAAAAAGACGAATGCTCCAGTAAATACAATAACATACAATAAAACTGTTATTGAAGCACCTACTGGTAATGTGTATGAAGCGATAACAATTATGGCTAAAAGAGCAAATCAAATTAATTCTGAAATTAAGAAAGAATTGACAGAGAAGCTAGAAGAATTTGCTACATATAATGATAGTCTTGAAGAAGTTTTTGAAAACAAAGAGCAAATTGAAGTTTCTAAGTTTTATGAAAAATTGCCAAAACCACATGCATTAGCGGTACAAGAATGGTTAGACGGTAAAATCTACCACAGAGATTCAAATAAATAATAGTTACAATGTCAGCTTTAAAAGGTAAGAATATTCTACTTGGTATTTCGGGTGGAATAGCAGCCTATAAAACAGCTTCATTAGTACGACTTTTTATAAAAGCAGGTGCACATGTCCAAGTGATAATGACACCTGCTTCTAAGGATTTTATAACCCCACTTACGTTAGCTACTTTATCAAAAAATACCGTATATTCTAGTTTTTTTAATGAGGATGAAGAGAACGAAAAATGGAATAATCACGTCGAGTTAGCCCTTTGGGCCGATATAATGATCATTGCTCCCGCAACGGCAAATACCTTGTCGAAAATGGTAAATGGTACTTGCGACAATCTCTTGATTGCAACCTATTTATCGGCTAAATGTCCTGTTTATTTTGCTCCTGCAATGGACTTAGACATGTATGTTCATCCTTCTACACGCAACAGTTTTAAAGCGCTAGAATTATATGGGAACATTATAATTCCTGCAGAAAATGGCGAATTGGCAAGTGGTTTATCCGGAGAAGGTCGCATGGCAGAACCAGAGCATATTTTGGCTTTTCTTGAAGCTGATTTTGAAAGTAAATTACCTCTTAAAGGAAAAAAAATACTAGTTACCGCAGGGCCAACATACGAAGCAATAGATCCTGTACGTTTTATAGGAAATCATTCCTCTGGTAAAATGGGTTTTGATATTGCTACTAGTGCTGCCAATTTGGGTGCTTCGGTGGTATTAATTAGCGGGCCGAGTCATTGTAAAATAGACAATCCGTTAGTAGAGGTTATTAGTGTGGTGTCTGCACAGGAAATGTACGAGGCTTGCCATCGTTATTTTGATAGTGTAGATGTTGCCATAGCAGCTGCAGCTGTTGCCGATTACAAGCCTAAACAGGTTGCCTTGCAAAAGATAAAAAAGGCAACAGATAATTTTACCATTGAACTCGAAAAAACAAAAGACATCTTAGCTTCTTTAGGTAGTTGCAAGAAAAATCAGTTTTTGATAGGTTTTGCTTTGGAAACAGAAAATGAAATCGAAAATGCTAAGGGGAAAATTCAGAAAAAAAACTTAGATTTGATAGTTTTAAATTCACTTCAAGATGAAGGAGCAGGTTTTGGAAAAGCAACAAATAAAGTTACCTTCATTGATGCCAATTTCAATATCGAAGCTTTGGAGTTAAAATCGAAAGAAGCCGTTGCAGATGATATTTTAAATAAAGTGATTGCCTATTTTTTATAATAAGGAACTTCCTTGATAAAATAGGGAGTTAAGGCAATTACCAGCAAAATTCTTCAAAAAAATAAACAGTAACTACAGATGAATAAAATAGTTGTACTTTTCTTTTTACTCACTTTTGGCGTGATACAAGCACAGGAGCTCAATTGTACGGTAATCGTAAATGCCCAAAAATTGAGTAACGCCAATCAAAAGGTTTTTAAAACTTTGGAGACATCCTTAAATGAGTTTGTAAACAAGACCGACTGGACAGGTAAGCCATTCAAACAGAACGAAAAGATTAATTGTTCGATGTATATTACGATTTCTTCTAATGAATCCGATCAATTTGCTGCCACTATTCAAGTACAATCTTCTAGAGTAGTTTACAATTCATCGTATTCGTCTCCCGTATTAAACTTTAATGACAAAGACTTTAATTTTAAATATACGGAGTTCGAGAATTTACAATACAATCCTAATACTTTCGACTCTAATTTGGTTTCGGTAATGGCTTTTTATAGTTATATGATAATAGGAATGGATTCGGATACTTTTGTGCTAGAATCTGGAAATCCTTATTTTGAAAAAGCCCAAGAGATTGCCAATATTGCACAACAAGGAGGCTACAAAGGATGGATGCAAACAGATGGTAATCAAAGTAGGTATTTTTTTGTAAATGATATGTTGTCTCGCACCTTTGCAGATGTAAGAAAAACGGTTGTTAATTACCATTCTGGATTGGATTTAATGAGTAAAGACTTGAAAGAATCTAAAGAAAAAATAAAATTAGCATTGGTTAATCTAGAAAAATTGAATGTATCTAGACCGAATGCTTTTTTGACCCGCATTTTCTTTGATGCCAAGTCTGATGAAATTGTCTCTGTTTTTTCTGGTGGACCCAGTATTGCGATATCTGATTTGGTAGATAGTTTAAACAAATCATCTTCTACAAACTCAAGTAAATGGGCGCTTATTAAATTTTAGTTGGTACGCAATTGCAACCCAATCATCACAAAAACTACATAAATGATAACTTCACTGTCGATAAAAAACTATGCATTAATAGAAAAATTAGCTATCGATTTTTCTAAAGGATTTTCAATAATTACGGGAGAAACGGGTGCTGGTAAATCAATTATTTTAGGTGCCTTAGGTTTGGTTTTAGGTAAAAGAGCCGACTTGACTTCTCTGAAAAATAAAGAAGAAAAATGTGTTATTGAAGCCCATTTTGAAATATCAAAATACAATCTGAAACCCTTTTTTGAAGAAAACGATTTAGACTACGAACCAGATACCATTATTCGAAGAGAAATATTGCCTTCGGGAAAATCAAGAGCTTTTATCAATGACAGCCCAGTAAACTTGCAGGAATTGCAGGAGTTGAGTTTGTTTTTGATTGATATTCATTCCCAGCAGCAAACACAAGAATTATCCGAAGAACAAGTACAATTTCAAATAATTGATGCCATTGCCAAAAATCAAGAAGATATTTTGGTTTATCAAATGCATCTGAGAACGCACAAAGCGGCTAATTCTAAGTTGAATGCTCTTCTTAAAAAACAAGCAGAAGCTGTTAAAGAGCAAGAATACAATACTTTTTTACTGCAGGAATTGATGGACGCAAAGTTAAAATCGGGAGAACAAGAAGTTCTCGAAGCCGATTTTGAAAAACTAAACAACGTCGAGATTATAAAAGAAGCTATCGGGAAAGCGTTGGCTATTGCTAATGAAGAACAAATAGGAGTGCTTTTTAATCTAAATGAAATAAAAACTTCTTTGCAACGAATTGCCTCTTTTTCGCAAGAATATCATTCTTTGTCAGAGCGAATTTCGAGTTTAACAATCGAATTTAATGATGTGACAGAAGAGTTAAACCGAAGTTCAGAACGTCTTGTAAATGATCCAGAACAATTGAATTTGATTAGTCAGAAGTTACAATTGATATTCAATCTTCAAAAAAAGCATCAAGTTACTACTGTCGATGCGTTGTTGACTATTCAAACCAAATTAGACGACTCTCTTCTGGAAATAGGAAATATAGACGACGAAATTATAGCATTGAAAAACACTATCGAAGATAATGTAGTTTTACTAGATTCTGTTTCCAATCAGATTTACCAACGAAGATTGGTTTCGATTCCTGTTTTATCTGAAAAATTGGTTACTATTTTGGCTACTTTAGGAATGCCGAATGTGCGTTTCAAGATGGATTTAAACCCAACGGCAACTTATTTTCAGAACGGAAAAGAGGAGCTTCAGTTTTTATTTTCGGCCAATAAAGGAACCGATTTTGGCTTATTGAAAAAAGTAGCTTCGGGAGGAGAAATGTCTCGTATTATGTTGGCTGTAAAAGCAATTTTAGCACAATATTCTAAATTACCTACTTTAATTTTTGATGAAATCGACACTGGTGTTTCTGGTGAAATTGCTATTAGAATGGGAGAAATAATGAAAGAAATGAGTCAAGAAATGCAAATTTTTGCCATTACCCATTTGCCGCAAATTGCCGCAAAAGGGGAGGCGCATTTCAAAGTTTCTAAAGCAACTGTTGGCGAGGATACTCAATCGGAATTAAAATTATTATCAACAGAAGAACGCATAGTCGAAATAGCGCAAATGCTATCTGGAGCAGTAGTTTCGGATTCTGCCCTGAACCATGCCAAAGCCTTGTTGGTTTAGTTTTGTCATAAAATAAAGACGGGTAAATAAATTATAAAACAACAAAAGAACAAATCAACGAATAAACACAATAAAATTATGATTATAGAGCCAAGAATGAGAGGATTCATTTGTTTGACAGCCCACCCAGATGGATGCGAACAAAGTATTAAAAATCAAATTGAATATATACAATCAAAAGGAACAATAGCAGGTGCTAAGAAAGTATTAGTAATTGGTGCTTCTACTGGATTTGGTTTGGCTTCTAGAATCACAAGTGCTTTTGGTTCGAATGCTTCGACAATTGGTGTGTTTTTTGAAAAACCACCTACAGAAGGAAAAACGGCTTCTCCAGGTTGGTACAATTCTGCTGCTTTTGAAAAAGAAGCGCATAAAGCAGGTTTGTATGCAAAGAGTATTAATGGTGATGCTTTTTCGAATGAAATAAAAGAACAAACATTGGCGCTTATTAAAGCCGATTTAGGTCAAATAGATTTAGTGATTTATAGTTTGGCTTCTCCAGTTCGGTTGCATCCAACAACAGGAATTTTGCATCGTTCGGTTTTGAAACCAATAGGTAGCACTTTTACAAATAAAACGGTCGATTTTCATTCGGGTAAAGTTTCCGAAATTTCTATAGAACCTTGTAATGGTGACGATATCGAAAACACTGTTGCAGTAATGGGTGGAGAAGATTGGTCTATGTGGATTGATGCGTTAAAGGCAGCAAATTTATTGGCGCCAGGAGCAACAACAGTAGCTTATTCGTACATAGGTCCCTCATTGACAGAAGCTGTTTACAGAAAAGGGACTATCGGTCGTGCCAAAGATGATCTAGAAGCAACGGCTTTTTCTATTACCAAAAGTTTAGCCGATATTCAGGGACAAGCGTATGTTTCTGTAAATAAAGCCTTGGTTACACAAGCAAGTTCTGCAATACCGGTTATTCCGCTGTATATCTCTTTGTTATACAAAATAATGAAGGAAGAGGGAATTCATGAAGGTTGTATTGAGCAAATTCAGCGTTTGTATCAAGAACGATTGTACACAGGAGCGCCAATGCTAACGGATGAAAAAGGAAGAATTCGTATTGATGATTTGGAAATGCGAGCCGATGTTCAAGAAAAAATAGCAAAATTATGGGAACAAGCAACTACCGAAAATTTGTCTGAATTAGGCGATCTAGAAGGTTATAGAAGTGATTTTCATAATCTATTTGGTTTTGGTTATGATGGTGTAGATTATAAAGCCGATGCCAATGAACTCGTGACTATTTCTAGTATCGTTTAGTTTTTTGCTAAAATTATAAAGTACCTTATTTTCTTGATTTACTTAATTAAATCAAGAAAATAAGGTACTTTTTTTAATAACGTTTATACATATTAAGCTTTTTGAGTAAATCAAGGACTTAAAAAACACAGCTACATGGTCAAAAAAGACATTGTTAGGTATTAGAGTTTAAGATGTAGTAAGTTCTTTTGAATAAAAGGACCTTAAAAACAAACCCTTTAAATTACTACTTCCTATAATGTGTATAAATGCTAATGATGATGAACTTAATTTATTAATAGAACTTAATTTTTTTGATATGTATAATTTATTAAAAGGGAAAAGAGGAATTATTTTTGGAGCCTTAGACGAAAATTCTATTGCCTGGAAAACAGCTGAGCGTGTACACGAAGAAGGGGGGATTTTTGTTCTTACCAATGCACCAGCTTCTATCAGGATGGGAACTATTGACGCATTGGCGCTAAAAACCAATTCGCAAATTGTTCCTGCCGATGCTACATCTGTAGCCGATTTAGAAAATTTGGTAGACAAAGCAGTTGTAATTCTGGGAGGTAAAATAGATTTTGTTTTGCACTCGATAGGGATGTCTGTAAATGTTCGAAAAGGAAATCATTATACCAATCAGAATTATGAATACACCGAGAAAGGGTGGAATGTATCTGCGGTTTCTTTTCATAAAGTGATGCAAGTTTTGTACAAAAAAGAGGCTATGAACGAGTGGGGAAGTATTGTTGCACTCTCGTATATGGCAGCACAGCGTGTTTTTCCGGATTACAATGATATGGCAGACAATAAAGCATTTCTCGAATCGATTGCTCGAAGTTTTGGCTATTTCTTTGGAAGAGATAAAAAAGTGCGTGTCAATACTATTTCGCAATCTCCAACAGCAACCAAAGCAGGTCAAGGCGTAAAAAGTTTTGATGGTTTTATTGCTTTTGCCGAAAAAATGGCTCCTTTAGGCAATGCCACTGCACTAGACTGTGCCAATTATACGGTAGCAATGTTTTCGGACCTAACCAAGAAAGTAACATTGCAGAATTTGATGCACGATGGTGGATTTTCGAATGTAGGTGTGAGTCAAGAAGTGTTACAAAATTTTGATAAATAGAATAAATTGATGATTTATTAAACAACCATCAGCCTAAAGTTGATGGTTTTTTGTCTATTAGTAGTACCTTTGTCGAAATTTTAGTGCTTTAAAATAAATATACCACATTCTAATTTTATGTTATTCTCTTTAATAATTCCCGTTTACAATCGCCCAGACGAAGTCGATGAGCTTTTAGAAAGTTTGTCAAGAACGACTTATGATAAAATCTTCGAAATTGTGCTTATAGAAGATGGTTCTACATTAAAATGCCAAGAGATTGCTCAGAAATATGGCGATAGATTAGATATCTCTTATTATTACAAGGAAAATTCAGGACCTGGTGATTCTAGAAATTACGGCATGACAAAAGCTCGTGGCGATTATTTTATTATTTTCGACTCCGATTGTATTATTCCAAAAATGTATTTATCCGAAGTAGATAAAGCGCTGAGCGATAATTTTATAGATTGTTTTGGAGGCCCAGACAAAGCTTTGGATAGTTTTTCTGATATTCAGAAAGCAATCAATTTTGCCATGACTTCGTTTCTTACTACAGGTGGCATTAGAGGTGGTTCTGAAAAAATAGGTAAGTTTCAGCCTAGAAGTTTTAATATGGGTTTGTCTAGAAAAGCTTTTGAGGTTTCAAAAGGGTTTGGTAATATTCACCCAGGAGAAGATCCCGATTTGTCAATACGATTATGGAATTTAGGTTTCGAGACGCGTCTTTTTGCGAATGCATACGTGTATCATAAAAGACGAATCGATTGGGAAAAATTTTCTGTTCAAGTCAATAAGTTTGGCAAAGCAAGACCAATTCTTAATAGTTGGTATCCCAAATACAGTAAATTGACATTTTTTTTTCCTTCCGTTTTTATAATTGGTTTTTTCATGTCTTTAGTATTGTTGATTTTTAATCAAGATATTCTTCTAAAAATGTATTTTATTTACTTTTTGGTATTGTTTTTGGTATCAAGTATTCAGAACAAAAGTGCTAAAATTGGTTATTTGTCCTTGGTAGCCGTTTGGAAGCAATTTTATGGATATGGAATTGGGTTTTTGGAATCATTTGTAAAAATCATTGTTTTAAAACAAAATCCACAAGAGGTTTTTCCAGAATTGTTTTTTAAAAATTAGTATGACAAAAATAATTGGCTTAACAGGAGGAATTGGGAGTGGTAAAAGTACTGTTGCCAAAATTTTTCAATCCAAAGGTATTCCTATCTATATCGCAGATGATCAAGCCCGATTGCTTATGCAGTGTCCAGAAACTATAGCTGCTATTAAAGATGTTTTTGGAGAATCAATTTTTGACAGTTCTGTTTTGAACAGGGAAAAACTCGCTAAGATTGTTTTTTCTGCTCCAGAAAAGCTTGAAAAATTGAATAAAATTGTTCATCCAGCCGTAAGAAAACATTTTCGACAATGGGTTTCAAATCACGCTTCAGCTCCTTTCGTAATCTATGAAACCGCCATTTTGTTTGAGAGTGGGCGTTCTGAAGAGTTCGATTTTATTATTACGGTTGTAGCACCATTAGAGTCTAGAATTGAGCGTGTTATAAAAAGAGATTCGACAACCCGAGAACTAATTTTAAAAAGGATAAATGCGCAATGGAGTGATGAACAACGAGTTTCAAAAAGTGATTATGTTATCGAGAACACTGATAGTCAAGTTGTTGAATTGGAAGTTGTTAAAATTCTTAAAATTTTAATGATTCGACAAAAGGAATCCTAGGTGTTAATGTTTGGTTAATGTATTATTTAATATATTGTTAAAATACTAACTTTGTTTCGATGAATAGACTTTTCTTTAGATTACTAGTGTTGTTAATGAGTTTGTCCTTGATTGGGATTATTTTGGTTCAAGTGTATTGGTTTGATACTTCGTTTAAAAACAATGATGAGCAATTCAAGTTTCACGTTCAGCAAGTGATTGTTAACGTGGCAGAAGACCTTCAGAAACAAGAAGCGTACAGTTATTATGATGAGTACAACCGATTGAAAGAAAGTTCGGGTAAAAAACCCAAAAAGGAAGACATATTAGAGTTTTATTACGTGCAAAAAAACACAAAGACCAATAAAACCATCGTGTATTCAAACAGTATTATTTCGGAGGATTTTAGTCTCTCACCAACCCTATTTGATAAAAAATCAGATGGTTTAAAAAATAAAAGTTTCAATTCAAAAAGAACAACAGAAATTTATAATAATAATGGGATTGATAATTCGGGCGTTCAACAAAGTTTAATTCCAGATGTTAGAATTGAGAAATCTGGGAATTTAGATATTTTAGACAATGCACAGTTCGAGATTTCATACAAAGATCGAGCATCAATAAAACCTCTTGAAGAGCGTGTTTCTAATGAGGTTTTGCGTAAATTATTGAAAAAAGAATTAGAAGAACACGGTGTTAAAACTAAATTTGAATTTGGTATTTACAGTAATGGATTGGCTACGAAAGTAAAATCGGATAATTTTAAATACGATAATAATTCGACCTATTCCATACCCGTATTTGCAGATAATGAGGGAAATGAAAAGTACAAGTTACTAGTTACCTTTCCTCATAAAAAGAAATTTTTATTGTCAGAATTAGTAAGTATAACGATATTATCTATCTTATTCACTTTAATTATTCTCATTGCTTATACAAGTGCTCTGAATCAATTGATACGACAACGGCAGATATCAGAAATTAAAACTGATTTTATAAATAATATGACGCATGAGTTCAAAACGCCTATTGCGACTATTAATTTGGCTTTGGATGCTATAAGGAATCCGAAGATAATTGATGATAAAGAAAAAGTTCTTAGGTACCTGCAAATGATACGGGACGAAAACAAAAGAATGCATGCCCAAGTAGAAAATGTATTGCGAATTTCTAAATTAGAAAAGAAAGAATTAGATATCGTAAAGGAATCTACCAATATAGAAGACGTAATAAATGATGCAATCGAGCACGTAAACTTGATTTTGGAAGATAGAGGCGGTACAATTACCAATCATTTTCTTGCCAGTAGAAATACGGTTTTGCTTAATGATGTACATTTTATTAATGTTATGGTTAATATTCTCGAAAATGCTATAAAGTATTCGCCAAATGTTCCTAAAATTGACGTTTATACAGAGAATATAAAAGATATTATTCTTATAAAAGTAAGGGATAATGGCTTAGGAATGAGTAAGATAGCTCAGAAAAGGGTTTTTGAGAAATTTTACAGAGAACATACGGGCGATTTACATAATGTAAAAGGGCACGGATTAGGTCTGGCATATGTAAAAAGAATTGTAGACGACCATAATGGTCAGATTTATATAGAAAGTGAGAAAGGGAAAGGAAGTACCTTCATAATAAAATTACCATTAATAAATTAATATATGGAAAACGTGAATAAAAAAATACTTTTGGTAGAAGATGACCTCAACTTTGGGGCGGTACTAAAAGACTATTTGATGCTAAATGATTTTGATGTTACTTTAGCTAAAAATGGGATGGAAGGATTTGAAAAATTCAAAAAAGACACTTATGATTTATGCATTCTGGATGTAATGATGCCTTACAAGGATGGTTATACTTTGGCAAAAGAAATTAGAGAAAAAAATAATGAAGTGCCAATTATTTTCTTGACTGCAAAATCGATGAAAGAGGATGTGTTAAAAGGGTACAAGGCAGGAGCTGATGATTATTTGAATAAACCTTTTGATTCGGAAGTTTTATTGATGAAAATTAAAGCGATTATTCAAAGAAAATCTTCTGATTCTAAGTCGGAAGCTGTACAGTTTGAGTTTAATATTGGTAAGTTTCACTTGAATTCAAAATTACGCTTTTTAACTTTTGGTCAGGAAGAGCCGATAAAGCTTTCTCCAAAGGAAAATGAGTTGCTCAAAATGTTAATCCTACATGAGAATGATTTGATGCCTAGAGAATTGGCACTAACCAAAATTTGGAGAGATGATAACTATTTTACCTCTAGAAGTATGGATGTGTATATTGCAAAATTAAGAAAATATTTAAAATTAGACGAAGATGTTGAAATTTTAAACATACACGGCGAAGGATTTAGATTAGTTGCCAAAGCAAAATAAAATAGTAAAAAAGCTTCGATTAATTTCGAAGCTTTTTTTTTGGAGAAATCTCGCCATTTTTAACTTTTGTTGTAGAACCAATTGCTACCTATGTAAAGTTCACTTTTTTTGTAATACCATTCGTTATTATAAAATAGTCCAATTGTCAGATCGAGCGCAGTCGAGAACCGTTGCGACATCTCGACTGCGCTCGAACTGACAAAAAACAATTGGACTATAATGAACTAATTAATGATATAATACCTAATTCAATTAGAATACAGTCCAATTTATTGGTCTCAAATATAGTTTGAAACTATGCACTTTAGTGCATTTCGCATTTAGCTTCTAAAAAAAATCAAACACGAATTCCACAAATTTTCACAAATTAATTCGTGATAATTTGTGGAATTCGTGTTAAATATTACGTTTTCAATCGTGCAGACTTTAAGTCTACCAACCAATTCTATCGACTTTCAGTCCATAGTGCTTTAGTTATTTATCTAAGCCTCTCCCGATATTTATTGTGTTTGGTATTATATTGTATTTGGTATAATTGTAAAACTTATTTGACTCGTATTTTTTA
>JAYVGE010000506.1:0-5615 GCA_043772515.1 Flavobacterium sp.
GCAATTACAATATAGTCTGACTTTTTTCTCCTCACCTCAGGTTTTCTCTTTTCGATAGAGGAGGGATTGGGTTGTATTATAATTAGGTTTGGTATTATAATTTGGTTTGGTATAATATCACAAAAAAACCGCCTATGCTGACGGTTTTTTTGATTATACAAAATAATTCAAATTATAAATTTTCAAAAAAATCATTTCCTTTATCATCCGTAATAATAAAAGCTGGAAAATCTTTAATGGTAATTTTCCGAACGGCTTCCATACCCAGTTCTTCAAAATCTACTACCTCAACAGAAAGTATATTTTCTTTGGCTAAAATTGCTGCAGGTCCCCCAATAGATCCTAGGTAGAATCCACCGTAAGTTTTACAAGCATTCATCACATCTTTGGTTCGGTTTCCTTTGGCAAGCATTACCATACTTCCGCCATGTTTCTGAAATTCGTCTACATAAACGTCCATTCTACCAGCAGTGGTTGGCCCAAAACTTCCCGAAGGCATTCCTTCTGGCGTTTTGGCAGGACCTGCGTAATACACTGGATGATTCTTGAAATATTCTGGCATCGGTTTGCCTGCATCCAATAATTCTTTGATTCTGGCATGGGCAATATCACGCGCTACAATCAAGGTGCCATTTAATTTCAAACGTGTTTTTATTGGATATTTTGACAGCTCGGCAAGAATATCGGCCATCGGTCGGTTCAAATCTATTTCAACAGCGGGTTCCAAATGAGGCGGAGTCGCTGGCAACAATCGTTTTGGATTGACTTCTAATTGTTCTACAAAAATGCCCTCATTGGTGATTTTACCTTTTATATTTCTATCGGCAGAACACGAAACTCCCAATCCTACTGGGCAAGAAGCGGCGTGGCGTGGCAAACGAATTACTCGAACATCGTGCGTAAAATATTTACCTCCAAACTGTGCTCCTATCAAGCTTTGCTGACAAATCAGTTGCACTCTTTTTTCCCATTCCAAATCACGAAATGCCTGACCAGACATATTTCCAGAAGTAGGAAGATTATCAAAATAACCGGCAGAGGCTTTTTTGACTGCTGCTAAATTTGCTTCGGCAGAAGTTCCTCCTACCACAAAAGCCAAATGATACGGCGGACAAGCAGAAGTTCCTAAATCCATTATTTTTTCACGGATGAATTCATCCATTGCTTTTTCGTTTAACAATGATTTTGTCTTTTGATACAAAAAGGTTTTGTTCGCCGAACCTCCTCCTTTTGCCAAAAACAAAAACTCATACGAAGCTCCTTTTTTGGCATAAATATCAATTTGGGCAGGAAGATTAGATCCGGAGTTTTTTTCCTCAAACATGCTAATGGGCACAATTTGGGAATACCGAAGGTTCCGTTCTTGGTAGGTATTAAAAATTCCTTTTGAAAGCCATTCTGCATCATCAACCCCAGTATATACGTTTTCTCCTTTTTTGGCCATTACAATCGCCGTTCCTGTATCTTGGCAAGAAGGCAATTCGCCATCTATAGCCACTACAGCATTTTGCAGTAAATTATAAGCTACAAAACGATCATTGTCTGTGGCTTCGGGATCATCCAGAATCGCTTTTAGCTTTTCTAAATGAGACGTACGCAACATAAACGAAACGTCTTTTAAGGCTTCTTGTGCCAATAATTCTAATCCCTTTGGGTCAATGGTCAAGATTTCTCTAGTCCCTAATTGTTCTACTTTTACAAAATCGGAAGTGATTTTTCGGTATTGGGTATCCTCTTTTAAGATAGGATAAGGATCTTGGTATATAAAGTCCATAAATTTATGAGATTATTTTTGCAATGCCAAATATAAGAATTGTTCAAAGAATAAAGAACCCGCTACCCATAGATTAGAGCGAATACAAATAAAATAAAAATCAATTGGCAACAGCATGAAAAGCATCAAAAGATTGCTTTTTTTTACTGTAAACAAAGTCTTTGGGGGTCATCCATTTCTTAATCCATTTATTGTTCTTTCTTTCAAATTTAATAGAATCCGAAAGTGACAGAATACCGCTATCTTCGTTATCGTCCTGGGGTGAGAAAGAAACCGTGTGACTATAAAAAATGGTCGATAAATCTTTTTTAGAAGCCGAAAAATCCGTCCAGCTTCCCCAACCGCTATCACTGCTGCTACTCCATTTAAAAACTTGTTCGAACTTAGAATTGTTTTTATAATACAAAAAATGATCTTGATTGTAGCCGCAAGCAGGATACCCAAAACTAATTTGAATAAAAGGAGAAACAACCGATTCTTCTTGCTTCAGCCCATAAAACCCACTCCACTCTGAACCTTCTTGAAAATTATGGAGCATCAAATTATCCGATTGTACTTTTTGGTTTTTGGTATAGAAATCAAGTCGGAAATAAGCAGTAACCAGACTGTCTTTATCAAGTTTGGTTTGGAGTAATTGTGCCAATACAAAATCGGCTTCCCGAACCTCATCGTTTTCCAATAATTTAATAGTATCTGTTCTTATCACTTTTTCTGATTTCAATCTAACTGAAACACTTGAAACTGCCGAGACAGAATTTCTTGTTTCAGAAACCACTTTGACCTGTTCTTTCTTACAACCAATAAGCAAAAATAGGCTTAGGAAAAGGGTTGTTTTTAAAGTAGAAAGCAAGAATTTATTTTTTGTATTAATCGACATTTCGATGTTTTTTTCAAGTTGAATATAGCTTTTTTTGAATAAAATGCAATAAATTATAGCATAAAGATAATATTACTTCAAAATTCCTTCGGTTTTTTGAATAAATCATAGACTTAAAAAACACACCTACAAGGTCTTTTTTTACCTTGTAGGTTAGAGCTTAAGAATCAATGTCGTTTCCTTAAGACTTTTGTCAAGTCGAGCGTAGTCGATACTCAACGCCTAGTCTCGACTTGACAACATCTGTACTAACTTTTAATTTCTTAAGGAAACGACATTGATTTAAGAATAATAAGCGTTTTTGAAAAAAGTGTCTTAAAAACAAACCCTTCAAAACACTAATCATTACTCGTTCTAAAAAAACCAACTCGCCACCAAAATAGCGGTAATCACACAGATTACATCAACTACAAGCATTGTTCCTAAAGCGTAACGCGTATTTTTTATATTAACAGAACCAAAGTAAACCGCAATCACATAAAAAGTACTTTCGGCACTACATTGAAAAATACTACTTAATCTTCCAGTCATAGAATCGGCGCCAAAAGTATTCATAGAATCTATTAAAAAACCTCGTGATCCTGCAGAACTAAATGGTCTAAGCAACGCCACTGGTAAAGCGTCGGTAATTTCTTTGCTTACCCCCATATTAGAAAAAGCAAAAGCAATCCAGTTACTAATAATTTCAAATAAACCACTGTTTCTGAATAAAGAAATAGCAACTAACATTCCCAAAACATAAGGAAAAATGGTAACTCCTGTTTTAATCCCATTATTGGCTCCTGTTACAAAGGTTTCATAAACAGTAGTATTTGCCTCTACAAATTTCTTTTCCTTAATAAAGGACAAGATCAAAGTAAAAGCAATAATACCTACCAATATCAATGCAGAAAGATTAGATGTAAAATAATTTTTTCCGATTAAATCCAAATGGTTAACATATAACAACAAACCTACAATGGCAGCAATTAATACCATTAATCCAATTAGTAATGACGCACTTTTGAAATTAATTTTTTGCTTAATTCCAACAATAAGAAAAGCAGCAATTGTTCCGATAAAAGAGGTGATAATACATGGCAACATAACATCGGCAGGATTGCTAGCATTGGCAGCTGCACGATAACCAATTATAGAAGTTGCTATTAGGGTAAGACCCGAAGCATGCAAACACATAAACATAATTTGAGCATCACTGGCTTTGTCTTTTTCGGGATTTATTTCCTGCAAACTTTCCATGGCTTTTAATCCAAAAGGTGTTGCCGCAGAATCCAATCCCAAGAAATTGGCGGCAAAGTTTAAGGTCATGTAGGAAATTGACGGGTGATTTTTAGGAATACTAGGAAACACTTTTACGAACACTGGACTCAATACTTTTGCTAATTTCTCGGTCGCGCCAGAAATGATTAAAAGTTCCATCAATCCACAGAAGAATGCCAAATAAGCAATAAGTGGCAAAATTAAATCGAGTAAAGTGTTTTTGCAAGTCGGCAAAAGTCCGTCCGATTTTTGTACACCACTGTAAACTTTAACCGTTTTATTCTTGTAAACATAAGTCGTATCTACATTTATCGTATCTCTATTAATCACCATAGTTTGGTCTGGTGCCTTTTTGATGCTGTCTTTTATAAAAGCAGGCACTTGCTCAAGGTACTTTTCTGTCAATAAAATCGGATCGTCTTTCTTTCCGTTCAAGATATAATCAATGGTGTAGCTGTTACCCGAAAAAAGACTAATAACAACAAATAGAATTGAAGAAATAAAAATAACGAGCCAAAATCTACTTAATACCATAATTTATATTTTTTGTAAATGTAATAATTAATTCTACACTTAACCCTGTCAGGGTTAAGTGTAGAATTAAACATGAATAATCTCGTCCTCAATCAATAAATCTTCTCTTCGAAGGCGAAGGAAAATCTGTGCTACGGCAATGGTGTCCTTTTCGCAGTACGTAATAATACGGTCAATATCTTTGTCTACATAAAAAACGTGTCCCACTTGACTCCCATCGATGTCGCCTTTTGGAGAAGGGATTCCGAGGACTTTGCATAGTAGCTTTAAGGAAGTGAAATGTTTATAATCCCCAAATTTCCACAACTCTAAGGTATCCAAATGAGGAATTTCCCAAGGCTTTTTACCAAATAGATTCAACTTGTTTGGAATCGCAATTTGATTGATAATCATACGACGAGCGATAAAAGGAATATCAAATTCTTTGGCATTATGACCGCACAAAATATGCTGTGGCTGATTGAAATGATTGTTTAACAAATTGATAAAATCGTGTAGGATTTTCTTTTCTTCTCCAAAAAAGGATGTTACCCGAAAATTGCGTACGTCTCCTTTTATAATAAAAAAACCAACCGAAATACAAACGATTTTTCCAAACTCAGCCCAAATTCCGGCACGGTCATAAAATTCTTCGCCCGAAAACTCATCTTTCCGTTGGTATAAAGTCTTTTGTTCCCAAAGTGATTGCATCTCCGCATCTAGTGCATTGAAGTTCTCTTCTTCCGGAACAGTTTCTATATCGAGAAATAGTATGTTATTGAGGTTTATTTTTTCAATCATAATGACTTATTTAAACACGAATTGACTCCTGCTTTAGCTAGAGGAATAGAAATTTGAATGGATTGGTTGTGTCCTAAACCATTGACTTGAAACCATTACTCTTTGTCAAAGTTCAAAACTTTGACAAAAATTCGAATTGATAGCAAACGAATAAAGTAAACTTAATCTTATTTAAATTTTCTAAATTTATTGATTCAATTCTATCTAACTCTTTTCAAACGGTTGTTATCATAAAATATAATCGTACGTAGCATATCATAAAATCTGAAGAACTATTTTTCAGCGTTTCACACAGGGCAAACGCTTTAAAAAAAAAGTTAGACACGAATTACACCAATTTACACGAATAATTACTTTTTGAATTACACAAATCTTCATAATTCGTGAAAT
>JAYVGE010000507.1:0-2352 GCA_043772515.1 Flavobacterium sp.
GCAACAAAGGCAAAATATTATTAGAGGACTGCAAAGGAACCTGCCCTATGGGAGCACCCGATTGTATAGAAATTACCAAGCATGGTCAAAAAGCCGAAGTAGGTAAACAAAATTTTAAGAATGCAGATGCAGATTTGCACAGCCAGATAAACCCGATGGTTGATATGGCAGCATTTCAGGTAGATTTAGACGATAACGACGCTATTTAAATAATGAAATAAAAATTATGTCAGATTTTAAGATAACCGGAAATGCAAGTCCTGTAGTAGGGAAAGAAGAATTTTACACCATAAAGAGTAGTGGTTTGTTTCCTGGACAAATCCAACCACTGGCAAGTAGTCCGTTTAGTCAACAGGTAGATTGGTCACTCTATATATTAGAAAACGGTAAATGGATTAAAAAGGAAAAGAATAACAAAACAGGCGAAAAAGCATCTTATATGTTTACGCAAATAAGCCTTAAAAGAAAAGGGATAAAAATAGTTGCAAAACGAGGCAAAGAGGAAGCAAGTCTGATAATTAAACCACAAAGAGCAGTAGATCGAAAGATAATTAGTGTAGAATTATGTGATGCACTCGGAAACAAAGCGACAAAGCCATTTGGTTACGGGCAAACGGTAATGGCTAGAGTACATTGTTTAAACCTAGATTATTGTACAGTACACGTTACGTTATGGGAAGATGATGCCTCAGGAGCAGGACATAGTGATACAAACAAAAACAACAAAGCGATCACTTTGCCCAAAGAAATCGTTAATGGTATAGCCGAAGTAAAATTTCTATTGCAACCCAATTTTGCTAAAATGGCAGATGCCATAAAAGCCAAAGGAGATAAAAACGAAGGCAAAACACATGAGTATTATGTAACGGCAGAGATTTTTAACCAGAGAACAGCGAGTAGTAACAATATAAATGTAAATAGAGATAAAGTTGTAGAGACACCTAAAAAGAAAACTCCAGCCCAGACAAAAGAAAACGCTAAAAAAAAGGTTGATGTTTGGCCCGCTATATTACCAGATGTTATCGATTTTGTCGATAGTCTGGCGAAGATTTTTACGCCAAATGAGAAGAAAGCCGAGGAGAAGAAAGGGGATAACAAAAAGGGAGTTTGCGAAAGCGAAGCTAGAGTAAGAGCATTTATGAGAATGTTGAGAGTTGGGGAGCATACTGAAGGAGAAAGTGGTTATACTACTGCATTTAATAACAATAAAATAACAGATTTAAGTACACATCCAAAGAAAAATTATGGAGGTTCTACTGCTGCTGGAGCTTATCAAATTATGAGATATACCTATGCATGGTTAGGAGGAAGTAAATTGGAGTGGACTGGAAAATATTTTAAAATATTAGAGATCTATGAAAAAGAACATGATTATATAAAAAAATATAATATTGCTGATTATCAGCCTGAATCCCAAGATAAATTATGTATTTGTCTAATGAAGGATAAAAAAGGTATTATAGAATTAATAACTGGCGGAAAAATTGAAGAAGCAATTCGAAAATACGGCAGTTCCATTTGGGCAAGTTTACCATATAAAGGAGATAACAGTAGATACGATTTTGATGGAAAGCCTCAACCAGCTACACCAATGAAAAAATGTTTGAGTGATTATGATTATTTTTTAAAACAGGAATTAGAAAATAAAACCGATTTACATCTAAAAAAAGGATTTTTAAAAGAATTTGGATATGATTGTTGTGATGAATCTGAAAAAACAACAGATTGCTCTTGTAAAAAAGTCCATATTGATTTAACAGCCAAAATAGAATGGCAATCGCAATTCAATTCACAATGGGGTGATAAAAAGGCACAAAATGTAGCTTGTTGGCTAGCTTCACAACAAATTCTAACAAATTCTGGATTAGGAAAAACTTCGGGTTACTCAACAGGAGCAATTCAGATGGCAAAAGAAATAAAGGAACACACCAAAATGAGTTACTTGCCAGATGGTTTAAAAGCTGGAATTAAATATATTGATGAGCAACTTGAAAAAAAGTATCCCATTTTAGTTGGAGTAAATCACGATTTAAATTATCGTGGAGAAAAAAATACTGACCACACAACTGATCATTTCGTTGTGATAATCGGTAGAGGTTGTGATAAAAATGGTTCATTTTATTCTTTCTACGAAGTTGGAACATCTCATAAAGAATCAGGAGCAAGTAGTGAAAATAAACTATACATATTAACTGATAGAATAGAAGGTAAAACTGCCTATAGTGCATCAAAATTATATCAAATCGCTCAGGTAAGGAAAAATAATTAAAAAATAATTAAAAAGTATTATGAAATATCGTAAAAAAGTATTTGAATCAATCGCACTTATGTTAGTATTGATGTTTTTTTCGT
>JAYVGE010000508.1:0-2349 GCA_043772515.1 Flavobacterium sp.
TTTAAAAGAAAGCATCATTGAAGAGATAAGCTAATTACCACTCACTGTAAGTAGCATTGCTAAAGAAGGTGAACTCATTAGAAAAGCCCAAACCAACAATTATTGGGCAATGCTACTTACTGTGAGTGGTAATTCGCTTATCTCTTCAATGATGCTTTCTTTTAAAGCTTCGAGTTTTTCCTTTTCTTCACATAAATGCGCCAAGGAAACTTCTAAAATATCTTTTTCAAAACGCATCGCTTTAAAGTCCACATCAGAAACGGTTCTCATTAATGGTTTGACCACCATTTTTAAGAATTCCAGTTTATCGTCTGTGAGTTTATTCCAAAAATTTTCATCCTCTAAACGTTGCAATTCGTGCTTAGCATCTAAAATCACAATCGAGTTATTGGGTAAGGAATTAATTTGCTTGCGTAATTTTAGAACCTCATTGCAAACAATAATAGTTTTATCCAATTCCTGAGCTTTTTCAATTTTGTCCAATCGGATTCCAAATAATCGAACAGGTAACGGGATGGATGAACTTATTTCTTTGCCACGAGGGTTAATTTTAAAATATTCGAAATTATCCCAACAGTCCAAAATCAAGAAATTGTCTTTTTGTGTACACCAAGGTTTCATTTTGGTAGGTTCTAACAAACGAGTACCACGCCCAATCATTTGCCAAAAACGAGTATAGGAATACACAGGTTTTGCAAAAACTAGGTTTACTAATTCCCGAACATCTATGCCAGTGTCGAGCATTCCGACACTAATTGCAATACGTGGCATATCATTATTGGTGAACTGGTTGAGTAATCCGCTTTTGCCATACACCCGAGGATCATCACTTACCAAAACTTTGGCTAGTTCGCCATGGTATTCAGGATAAAAGGCATCGAACAATTCTTCCATTCTTCGAGCATGCTTTATAGTCGTACAAAAGAAAATAGTTTTACCCGGTAAAACACCATTAGGGTCTTTTATAGATTCCTCCATAAACTCCCTAATAATCAAAGCATTTGTACCTTTATTGGTAACTGATTTTTCAATATCGGTTCCTTCATAATTGATTTCGGCCACTTCTTTGCCTTCCAAAATCAAGTTTTTTTGGTCTTCTAAAGAAATGGTTCTTTTGCTGATTCCTTCTTCTTGAAATTTGGTTTTAATTTTCATTACCTGAAAATTGTTCAAGTAAGGCGGAATATTATTTACTGCTTCTTCATAGGAGTATGCAAAAGTTGGAACTCCTTCTTCGCATTCAAACAGTTTAAACGTATTGTGGTCTATAACATCCGTTGGTGTGGCAGTCAAGCCTAATGTTATAGTATTGAAATAATCAAGTATTTCACCGTAAGTATTGTAAATACTACGATGACTTTCATCTACTACAATCAAATCAAAAAAATGAGGACTTAACGAATTTTCTTCGTCGCGAATTACATTCAACATTGTTGGGTAAGTTGAAACGTAAATACGTCTGTCTTTTGCAATTGAATTTTCACCAATCTTGGGCCATCTTGGTTCATTTGGTAAATGCTCTTTGAAAGCTTCTAAAGTTTGATCCCGTAAAGCAATTCTATCTACTAAAAACAAAACACGTTCTGCCCATCCAGCGCGCATTAAAGCGTCCGCTAAAGCAATACAAGTTCTAGTTTTACCAGTACCTGTTGCCATAACTAATAAGAACTTTCTTTTGCGTTTTTCAATTGCTTCCATCACAGCACGTATAGAGGCAATTTGATAATCCCGCCCAGCAATTGAAGTATTAATTAATTCGCTTGCAAGTGCTTTTCTTGCTTTTCGAATGTATTGGTATCTTTCTAAATCATCACGAGTTGGGAAACCATGCACTTTTTTTGGAGGATAATTACCTAAATCCCAAAAGTAAATATCGTGACCATTAGTAAAAAAACAAAAAGGCAATTCGCCTCCTTTTTCGTTTTGAATATTATGGCAGTATTGTTTGGCTTGTTCTTTACCGATATTAGCATCTACTAATGATTTTTTTGCTTCTACAACGGCAAGAGGTTTGCCATCTTTACCTAGTAAAACATAATCGCTAAACTGATGTCCTTCATATTTTGTACGAGGTTCATTTACACCATCAGCCAGAGGTACTGAAATATCAAACTCTTCAACCACTTGGGTTGAGTCATTTACATTCCAACCCGCATTTTTAAGACGCTGGTCAATTATTTCTTTGCGTGTATGTTTTTCGTTTTTCAAAGGAGTTGCTGTCTGTTTTCAAGAAAGAATGTAAAAATAGCCAAATTATGCGAATCAAGGGTTAAAATATTAAGTTTATAAAGGCGGCTGCTATCTTACCAAATAGATGCACTAATAATCCTTTTGTTGATCTAACTTTGC
>JAYVGE010000509.1:0-5585 GCA_043772515.1 Flavobacterium sp.
TGGAATTTTCGTAGAATTAGAAGAAGGAATTGATGGATTAATTTACATCTCTGACTTATCTTGGACTAAGAAAATCAAACACCCATCTGAATTTGTAAATGTTGGTGAAAAACGTGATGTTGTAGTATTAGAATTAGATGTTGATGGACGTAAATTATCTTTAGGTCACAAACAAACTACTGCTAATCCTTGGGATCAGTACGAAGATTCATTCGCTGTAGGAACTATCCATAACGGTGAAATTTCTGAAATCGTTGACAAAGGAGCTACTGTAGAATTTGGAGAGGATATCGTTGCTTTCATTCCTACTCGTCACCTTGAAAAAGAAGACGGTAAGAAATTGAAAAAAGGAGATTCTGCCGATTTCAAAGTAATCGAATTCAACAAAGAATTCAAAAGAGTTGTTGCCTCTCACACTGCTATCTTCCGTGAAGAAGAAGAGAAAAATGTGAAAACAGCTACTGAAAATACTTCTAGTTCATCTAACTCTTCTACAAATGCACCAGCTGCAACTTTAGGAGACAACAATGATGTATTAGCTGCATTGAAAGCTAAAATGGAAAAATCAGAGAAAAAATAATTTCTTAATTTTTTTGAATATAAAAAGCCCCGCAAATTGCGGGGCTTTTTTGTTGTTGTTTTGTTTTTTAACATTTTAGTAATTTTTAGTTAAATTTAAAATAGGTTTTAATGAAAATTATGCTTTATATTTGTAAACGAAATAAAGATTTACCAAAATAGTATAAAGCTATGTTATCAATTCAATTACATCATCATAATTCTCATTATTGCTCTCAAGCGATGTGTTAATGATAGGTGTATAAATCATCATATTCTAAAACCCGTTTGAGTACATCAAACGGGTTTTTTATTGCCTATTATTTGTACTCAGACTTATTATTCTAAACAATAAACTAAAAAAAGACAATGAGTACACTTAAAATTGCAATTCAAAAATCGGGACGTTTAAACGAAGAAAGTATTCAAATTCTAAAAGATTGTGGTATTTCTATAGACAACGGAAACGATCAACTTAAGGCAGAAGCAACCAATTTTCCTTTGGAAGTTTTGTTTCTTAGAAATTCAGATATTCCTCAATATTTAATCGATGGTGTGGTAGACGCTGCCATTGTTGGAGATAACCTTTTGGTAGAAAAAGGTAAAAACATAAAAATTGCTCAGAAATTAGGTTTTTCAAAATGCAAAGTTTCTGTCGCCGTTCCCAAAACATTTCAATACAATTCAATCAAAGATTTAGATGGTTTGCGTATTGCCACTTCTTATCCCAATACGGTTATCGATTATTTTGGTTCATTTGGATTGACAGTAGATATTCATCAAATTTCGGGATCGGTAGAAATTGCTCCAAACATAGGTCTTGCCGATGCTATTGTAGATATTGTTTCGAGTGGAAGCACTTTATTCAAAAACAATCTGAAAGAAGTAGAAGTTATTTTGAAAAGTGAAGCTGTTTTGGCTGTTTCGCCAAAGATAAATCCCGAAAATCAAAAATTAATAGACACGTTAAAGTTTCGAATCGAATCGGTTTTGAGAGCTAGAAAATCAAGATACATTTTGATGAATGTCCCTAATGACAAAATTGAAGCAGTTGGAAAAATACTTCCTGTTCTAAGAAGTTTAACCGTTTTGCCTTTGGCGTTAGAAGGTTGGAGTAGTGTACACTCGGTAATCGATAAAGATACTTTTTGGGATGTCATAGATTTATTAAAAGAGGCTGGTGCCGAAGGGATTTTGGTTTGTCCCATTGAGAAAATGGTACTTTAATTTCAAATCAACCTCAGAAGTGATCTAAAAAAATCTAGAAATGAATAAAATATACAATCCAAAACGAGAAACATGGTCAGCAATTCTAGAAAGACCAACCCAAACTATAGCCGATATTGAGATGACCGTAAAAGAAATTTTCAAAGAAGTACAAACCAAGGGTGATAGAGCTGTTGCAAAATATACTTCGTTATTTGATGGCGTTTCGGTAGAAAATCCAGTCGTTTCCAAAATAGAAATTGATCGGGCAATTGCTTCAATATCTCAAGAATTAAAAGAAGCTATAGTATTGGCAAAGTCAAATATTGAACAATTTCATATAGCGCAAAGAACAGAAAAAGTTTTTGTAGAAACGATAGAAGGTGTAAATTGTTGGCAAGAAAAAAGACCCATTCAAAAAATAGGACTCTACATTCCAGGAGGAACAGCTCCATTATTTTCGACAGTGTTGATGCTGGCTGTACCAGCAAAAATTGCAGGCTGTAATGAAATTGTTTTGTGTACACCACCAGACAAAAACGGAATTATAAACCCTGTAATTTTATATGCTGCCCATTTATGTGGAGTAACCAAAATATTAAAAGTTGGTGGTATTCAGGCCATAGCAGGAATGACTTTTGGAACAGAAACGATTTCAAAAGTGTATAAAATTTTTGGACCAGGAAACCAATTTGTGACCGTGGCAAAACAATTGGCAACTCAGTTTGGTGTGGCTATCGATATGCCTGCAGGACCATCAGAATTATTGATTGTTGCAGACGATACAGCTGTTGCAGCTTTTGTAGCCTCCGATTTATTATCACAAGCAGAACACGGAGCAGACAGTCAGGTACTTTTGGTTTCGACCTCAAAACGATTGATTGATGCCGTAGAAGAAGAAATTCAATCCCAAATAATGGTTTTACCAAGAAAAGCCATTGCCGAAAAAGCCATTACCAATTCTAAACTTATTTTTGTCGAAAATGATACAATTGCTTTAGATTTAATCAATGAATATGGTCCGGAACACTTTATTATTTGCACCAAAAAAGAAGATTTGTATATTGATAATATTGCCAATGCAGGCTCTGTTTTTATAGGTAATTATACGCCAGAAAGTGCGGGTGATTATGCTTCTGGTACCAATCATACTTTGCCAACAAACGGTTATGCCAAGAATTATAGTGGCGTAAATCTGGATAGCTTCTCTAAAGCAATGACTTTTCAAAAAATATCAAAAATAGGAATTAAAAATATTGGTAAAGCCATCGAAATAATGGCAACAGCAGAAGGTTTACAAGCGCATAAAAATGCAGTTTCTTTACGGTTAAAAGCAATTAATGATGAAAAATAGTTTTAATATTGATAATTTAGTTCGAGAAAACGTAAAGGTTTTAAAACCGTATTCGTCTGCACGTGATGAATTTGAGGATTTTGATACTGCCAATATGATTTTTTTGGATGCCAATGAAAATCCATTCGAAAATGGCGTAAATCGCTATCCAGATCCGCAGCAAAGGAGTGTTAAAAATATTTTGGCAAAACAACGAAATGTAGCAATCAAACAACTACTACTCGGAAATGGCAGTGATGAAGTGTTGGATTTATTATTCAGAGCATTTTGTGAGCCCAATAGCGATAACGTAATTACTTTGCCACCAACGTACGGAATGTATAGTGTTTTGGCCAATATTAATGCTATCGAAAATAGAGAAGTTTTACTTTCGGATGATTTTCAACCGCAAATTAAAAAGATTGTTAGTGTTGTTGACAAAAATACAAAAATCATTTTTTTATGTTCGCCAAACAATCCAACAGGAAATTCGTTTTCGGATGAAAGTATAGTGTATTTATTGCAAAATTTTAATGGTTTGATTGTAATTGACGAAGCATATATCGATTTTTCGAATAAAGAAAGCTGGATTAATAAATTAGACCAATATCCCAATTTGGTGATTACTCAAACGCTTTCAAAAGCGTATGGTTTGGCGGGAATTCGATTGGGGATTTGTTATGCATCTACAGCAATAATTTCGGTTCTAAATAAAATAAAACCACCCTACAACGTCAATGAATTAACTCAAAAAAGAGCCTTAGACAGATTAGAAAATAAAAATAAAATAAATCATGAAATAACCTCTATAATAAAACAAAGAGAAGTGTTACTTAAAGCTTTACTTAATGTGAAATTCATCAAAAATATCTATCCTACAGAAGCTAATTTTATTTTAATAAAAGTAGATGATGCCAACAAAAGATACGAAGAGTTGATTGCTAAAGGAATTGTAATTCGAAACAGAACAACGCAACCGTTATGCAACAATTGTTTACGTTTGACGATTGGAACAGCAGCAGAAAATAAAAAATTAATAGAAGCAATAACCCTCTCTGGGTTCTAAAGCTGGAGAGCGTTAAAATGAAAAAAAATGAAAAAAGTACTTTTTATTGATCGAGATGGAACAATGGTTTTGGAACCAGAAGATTATCAATTAGACAGTTTAGAAAAACTGGAGTTTTATCCAAAAGTATTTCAATATTTGGCAAAAATTGCCAACGAATTAGATTTTGAATTGGTAATGGTAACTAATCAAGACGGTTTAGGAACCGATTCTCATCCCGAACATTCTTTTTGGCCTGCACATAATTTTATATTGAAGGCTTTTGAAAACGAAGGAGTCGTTTTTGATGCCGTTTTTATAGACAAAACATTCCCGCACGAGAATGCGCTTACTCGCAAACCCAGAACGGGAATGCTCACGAAATACTTAAATAATTCGGACTACGATTTGGAAAATTCATTTGTTTTAGGTGATCGTTTGACAGATGTTGAATTGGCCAAAAATTTAGGTTCGAAAGCAATTTACATCAATACAGATGAAGGTTTAGGAAGTACCGAAATAGATTCTAAAAGAGAAGACTTGAATTTAGTTATAGCATTACAAACCACCGATTGGAAAGTGATTTACGAATTTTTGAAGTTAGAAGAACGTTCGGCTTCCCTAACGAGAAAAACCAACGAAACGGATATTTATATTAACTTAAATCTTGACGGAACAGGAAAAAGTAAAATCGAAACTGGAATTGCCTTTTTTGATCACATGTTGGATCAAATTGCGCGTCACGGACAAATGGATTTAGAGATTAACGTAAAAGGAGATCTAGAAGTCGATGAACATCATACGATAGAAGACACCGCAATTGCACTTGGAGAAGTTTTTGCCAAAGCATTAACCAATAAATTAGGGATAGAACGTTATGGTTTCTGTTTGCCAATGGACGATTGCTTAGCGCAAGTAGCCATTGATTTCGGTGGTAGAAATTGGTTGGTTTGGGAAACAGAATTCAAACGAGAGATGGTCGGTAAAATGCCTACAGAAATGTTTTATCATTTCTTCAAATCGTTCTCAGATGGAGCCAAAGCCAATATCAATATTAAGGCAGAAGGAACAAATGAACATCATAAAATAGAAGCTATTTTTAAAGCTTTCGCCAAAGCGATAAAAGTAGCCGTAAAACGGGATACAGAGAAAATGATTTTGCCAAGTACAAAAGGGATGCTTTAATTTGAGGTTTTCCTGCAAGGTTTTTTAACCTTGTTGGTATTAGTAGTAAAAAAATAGAATTACAAGGTAAAAAAAACCTTGTAGGAGTAATAGGATAACAAATGAAAGTAGTAATCATAAATTACGGAGCGGGAAATATTCAAAGTATTATGTTTGCTATCGAAAGATTGGGATTCAAAGCTGTTTTGAGTAATAATCCTGAGGAAATAAAAGCGGCTGATAAAGTACTTTTTCCGGGAGTTGGAGAAGCAAGTTTTG
>JAYVGE010000510.1:0-14845 GCA_043772515.1 Flavobacterium sp.
ACTAATCAACTGGTTTTCAACTTATTTTAAGTGGACACTAGTGATAAAACCCGTATAAATACGCATATAAATTTTATATATTTCCAGTAAATTTGTAATTGTTTTAAATATGTTTGTTATGAAAAATTTAATTAATTACTTCATTTTATTTTCAATTAGTGGATTTGGACAAATAACGCAATTAGAATTTGACAAAGCTATTAAATTGAATAATAGTAATAATCTTGCAACAGCTACAAAGAATTTATTAGCATTAGAAACCAAATTTCCAATCGATTCTAAAGTTTTTTTCTTAAAAGGAATGCTTAGTTATATCAAAAAAGATTATAATCAATCCATTATAAATCTTACAAAATCAATTGCCTTGAATCCTAAATTTACCAAAGCTTATGTTGCAAGATCTACAACTTATGCAACTTTAGAAAATTATGAACAAGCTATTATTGACCAATCTAAAGCTATAGTTTTGGAACCAAAAAACTTAGATTTTTTATCAAATCGAGCTTATTTTTATTCAGAAAACAAGCAATTTACTGAAAGTCTAAATGATTTAAAATTCAAAATAAAATTACAACCAAATAATATTACCAATTATCTTGAAGCTGTTATTTGTTCCAAAAAAATTGATCAAAGTTACAATGTTGATGTGTTTTTTGAACAAGCACTAAATGCAAAAACTATCAATAAAAACAAAGTCGAAAAGTTATTTGCCGATTATTTATTAGACAACAGCCGTTTTCAAGAAGCCGAAATTAAATATAAAAAAGCCTTGGCAACCAACGAAAATGATTTTAATGCCAACGATTATCAGAATCTTGCAATTGTTTCAGAAAAAATTCAAAATTTCGAAGCATCGATTGGTTATTATAAAAAAGCAATTTCAAAATCACCAAAAAATATTTTAATCTATAACAATTTATCTTCAATTTATATTGAATTAAAAAGATGGCATGAGCTTAAAGAAAATGCCGAATCGTCGTTAGAAATTAGCCCAAACGATGCTATGGCAAATATGTATATGGCAATTGGTTTGAAATATACAGGCAAAGAAAATTTAGCTATTGAATATGAAGCAAAATCCAAAGAAATCGATAATATAAAAAGCAAATAATTTATTGATTATAACCAAATCTCTTCAGCATATTAGCATTGCTGCGCCAGTTTTTATTGACTTTGACATATAATTCTAAGTGAATTTGTTTGCCAAAAAATTTCTCTAAATCGGTTCGAGATTCTACACCAACTTTCTTTAAAGCTTCGCCTTTGTGACCAATAATTATTCCTTTTTGGGTTTCACGTTCGACCATAATCAATGACCTAATTCTAATTATTTTATCATCTTCAAAAAACTCTTCGGTTACGATTTCGACTGCATACGGAATTTCTTTAGAATAATTCAACAATATTTTTTCACGAATAGTTTCGTTTACAAAAAATCGTTCTGGCTTGTCAGTCAATTGATCTTTAGGGTAATATGCTGGACTTTCTGGCAAAAGTTGAATAATTCTGTCAAATACTTCTGGAACATTAAAATTTTTCAAAGCCGAAATCGGAAAAATCTCAGCATTTGGAACTTTTTCTGTCCAAAATTTAACTTGCTCTTCAAGAACTTCTTGATTAGAATTATCAATTTTATTTAGCAATAATAAAACCGGAATTTCAGAGAAAATTATTTTCTTAAAAAAAGCTTCATCTTTCAAATCTTGCTCGCCAATTTCGACCATATAAATCAAAATATCAGCATCTTCAAACGCCGATTTTACGAAATTCATCATCGATTGCTGCATTTCGTAGGCTGGTTTAATAATTCCAGGTGTGTCCGAAAGTATCAATTGAAAATCTTCGCCGTTAACAATTCCAAGAATTCGGTGGCGTGTTGTTTGCGCTTTCGAGGTTATAATCGACAAACGTTCGCCAACAAATGCATTCATTAGTGTAGATTTTCCAACGTTTGGATTCCCGATAATATTTACAAAACCTGCTTTGTGTGTCATAATTAATAATTTTTTATTTATGGCGAAACTTTTTTAATCGGTTGAAAAAACCGAATAAAAAAGTCGAGCTATCATTCCAATCTTTTAAAAATTTTCTCGTTCCTCAAAATTTTTAAAAGGATTTTCCCTTCTATCCCTTTCGCAAAACAATATTAAATTAAACCGATAAATTTACATAACATTTTTCTTTGTCAAAGTTTCAAACTTTGACAAAGATATTAATAAAACTATTTTTTGATGTAAGGATACATTTTCGGTTTAGTATAAATAAAAAAACTTCCTATTTCTAGAAAGCTTTAACTTGTTAGCGGGAACTGGACTCGAATCTTTGTCCGCTGCGGCGGATAGGAGTTCAAGAGTAAATTATAATCTAGAAATAAATTCTTTTATAAATTCCCTACCATTACCGTTTTTTAAGAATTTTTCTCTCATAAAAGCATCAGCTTTAAAATTAAAAAATTCAACATAAATAACTTTCCAAGGTATAAACTTAATTGTGTAACCTTTTATTCCAAGTAAATTATGAGATTTAAATCTTTCTAATAAGTTAGAAGTGAAACCAACATAAGTTTTTATTGTATTTTTCAGAAAATAATATGTAAACTACAAATTCTTCCATTTAATTAAAAAAACCCTCTCATTTCTGAAAGGGTATCTTAGTAGCGGGAACAGGACTCGAACCTGTGACCTTCGGGTTATGAGCCCGACGAGCTGCCTACTGCTCTATCCCGCGATGTGGGTGCAAAGGTACATTTAAATTCGAGATCTGCAACATAAAACTTTAAAAAATGTTTTATTTTATCTATTGACTTGATATGACTACCTTTGCGCCATAAAATAATACTACATGTCACATAAAGCAGGTTTTGTAAACATCATCGGAAATCCAAACGTCGGGAAATCAACGTTAATGAATGCCTTTGTTGGAGAAAGGTTATCCATAATTACATCAAAAGCACAAACAACCCGTCATAGAATTCTTGGAATCGTAAATGGAGAAGATTTTCAGATGATCTTGTCAGACACGCCAGGGATCATTAAGCCAGCTTACGAAATGCAGGAGTCGATGATGAACTTTGTGAAGTCTGCTTTTGAAGACGCCGATGTTTTGATCTATATGGTAGAGATTGGCGAACAAGAATTAAAAGACGAAGCTTTCTTTAATAAAATCATCCATGCCAAAATTCCAGTATTGTTGTTGTTGAAC
Source organism: Flavobacterium sp. (assembly GCA_043772515.1). Lineage (GTDB taxonomy): Bacteria > Bacteroidota > Bacteroidia > Flavobacteriales > Flavobacteriaceae > Flavobacterium. The sequence goes on from JAYVGE010000510.1 coordinate 3,202, forward strand.
AAAATCGACAATTCCAATCAAGTTCAATTAGAAGAGCAAGTGGCTTTTTGGACAGCCAAAGTGCCTAATGCGGAAATATTTCCCATATCGGCGTTGCAGAATTTTAATGTGCCAGAAGTATTTGGTAGAATCATTTCGTTATTGCCAGAATCACCAGCGTATTACCCAAAAGATCAATTGACGGATAAACCAGAGCGTTTCTTTGTAAACGAAACAATTCGTGAAAAAATATTGTTAAATTATAGCAAGGAAATTCCTTATGCAGTAGAAATCGTAACCGAAGAGTTTTTTGAAGATGAAAATATAATTCGCATCCGTTCTCTAATAATGGTAGAGCGTGATACTCAAAAGGGAATTATTATTGGACATAAAGGAGCTGCTTTGAAAAAAGTAGGGATGGAGTCTCGTGCCGATTTAGAAAAGTTTTTTGGAAAGCAAATACACATTGAGTTGTATGTAAAAGTGAATAAAAACTGGAGAAGTAATGCCAATATGTTAAAGCGTTTTGGGTATAATCAGTAAGGTGTTTTGGGAGTGCCCCGAGAAGGATTTGGCAGATTGGTTAGCCTTTTTTTATCAATTAAAAGAACAGATAAATAACATTTTAGTATTATCCTTCACGTAAGGGCAGTATAAAAACACAAAAGCCCTAGCCCAGATGGAAACGGCATCCTTTTATGTTTTTCTTTAAAACATAAAAGATATAGTGAACAGCTGGAAACAGCTTCTAAAAAAATTAAAAACTCGGCAATCTAGTAACCTTAGCGACTTAGTCACTTTTTTAACTACCTTTGCAAAAAATTAAAATACTGATTTTGGACTTATACTAGAATTAAGATCTAGGAGATCTGAAATCAAAAATAGAAAGAAATGAATAACATTGTAGCTATAGTAGGAAGACCCAACGTTGGAAAGTCGACACTTTTTAACCGGTTGATACAAAGAAGAGAAGCGATTGTAGATTCGGTTTCGGGAGTTACCCGTGATAGAAACTACGGAAAAAGCGAATGGAACGGAAAAGAATTTTCTGTAATCGATACCGGTGGATACGTGCGTGGGTCGGATGACGTTTTTGAAGGAGAAATTAGAAAACAAGTAGAATTGGCTATTGATGAGGCCGATGTTATTATTTTTGTGGTTGATGTCGAAGAAGGAATTACCCCAATGGATGATGCTGTTGCGCGATTATTACGCAAAGTAACCAAGCCTGTTTTATTGGCTGTAAATAAGGTAGATAATGCCATGCGTGAGAAAGATGCCATTGAGTTTTACAATCTTGGTTTGGGAGAGTATTATACTTTTGCAAGTATTTCTGGAAGCGGAACAGGAGATTTATTAGATGCGTTGATTGATGCTTTTCCTATAAAACCAGAACCAACTCAGGAAGAAATTGTTTTACCACGTTTTGCAGTTGTAGGTCGACCGAATGCCGGAAAATCGAGCTTTATAAATGCTTTGATTGGTAAAGAACGTTATATTGTTACTGATATTGCGGGTACAACCCGTGATGCTATTGATACAAAATTTGACCGTTTTGGGTTCGAATTTAACTTGGTCGATACGGCAGGAATTCGTCGTAAAGCAAAAGTAAAAGAGGACTTAGAGTTTTATTCGGTAATGCGTTCGGTACGTGCCATAGAACATGCTGATATTTGTATCTTGATTATTGATGCCACTCGTGGATTTGAAGGACAAGACCAAAGTATTTTTTGGTTGGCAGAGAAAAACCGAAAAGGTGTTGTAATCTTGGTCAATAAATGGGATTTGGTCGAAAAAGAAACGATGTCTACTCGTGATTATGAAGCTAAAATTAGAGAAGAATTAATGCCGTTTACAGATGTACCTATTCTTTTTGTGTCGGCATTAACCAAACAACGTTTGTTGAAAGCCTTGGAAGCTACTGTTAAGGTTTACGAGAACAGACAGCAACGTATTGCAACTTCAAAATTCAATGAATTTATGTTGAAAGTAATCGAGGCGTACCCGCCCCCAGCAACCAAAGGGAAATATGTAAAAATTAAGTATTGTATGCAGTTGCCAACACCAACACCTCAATTTGTGTTTTTTGCCAATATGCCACAATATGTAAAAGAGCCATACAAACGGTATCTAGAAAATAAAATTAGAGAAAACTGGGACTTTTCTGGAGTTCCAATTGATATTTATATTAGAGAAAAATAATAAAAAAGTCCCGAGAAATCGGGACTTTTTTATGGGTTATAAAGAAATATAGTACTTTAAGACCATTGGTGTTTATAAATTAATCCAATAGCAACTCCCTCTCTTTTGGGGATAATGGTATTAACTTAGTTGTTTATATTTGCTAAAACAGTGTCAAGGTCCCAAACCCACTTTTTGAAATCCGTGGCTAATCAATAGTTTAGTAAATCGTAAAGTAGCATTTGTTATTTTTAATGGCGTTTGCCCTGATTTCAAAACCTTTGCTAACGGATATTCATATTTAGTTTAATGGAATAGTCGGGATCTAGCGGTTCGTTGGTTTGTGCCAATCTTTGAGATCCAGTGTTGGCTGGGCAAGCAATATCATTCGTTGCATCGTAAATTATTTTTTTTCCATTTGTAGCTAGAATTGCAGATGCAGGAACGTAAATCTGAACTTTTGTAATCGAATAGCTAGATGGGAAATAGCGAATGTAATATCCGTCTGGATGCAATGTCCAGATGCCACTAGGAATATCCTTTCTAGGACTTGCAAAACCAGCAATAATTGCCTGTTGCTCCATGTCTGAGTAGTCATAATTGCCTGAGGTGACTAAATTTCGAATATTGTTTTCGGCCTCAAAGATTGCTTTAAGGTTGTTGGGCAGTTGGTCTTTTGCTTTCTCCATAAGATCGAGTGGAAGAATTGCCAATGCACCTCCTTCTAGTAGTGTAATCTGTTTTGGAGTTAAGAGTTGTATCGCTGTTGCTTTTATAGTGTCGTTGTAATCCGAAAATTTTGTTTTTGCAATGATGGCCCACAGTAAAATTTGAATGTCATGTTGCTCAATTTCAGGATGTTTTTCGGCGTTTTTGAGTATGGCAATGACAATGTCTTCTTTTGAACCATCGGTAGGAGCAAACATATAACCATCTCCTTTTGATGGAGCAAAAGTTCCTGCGTGTAAGCAATAGCTTTTGTTGGTCATTTCGTATAGGCCTTCGCAAAGTACGAAACCACCATCGGGAGCTTTTGGCAATAAATACAAAGGCTGGGCTTTTTCCTTTATTGCAAAATTGGGCATTTTTGACCCTTCTTGTTTTGCATCTTCAAAGGAGGTCGTGATGGGTTGTGGATGCTTTAATAATTTTTCGATTCCAAGAGTAGATGCCGCTTTAGTTGCGCCAATTTTTAATAATTTGGCTCCGATACTGCCAAATTGTGCTTGGGTTATATTTTGGAATAGAAGAAGGGTTGCCCATAGTATATAGCCAACTTTTTTTTTGTTTTTCATATGCAATGAATTAGAATTTAATTCTTCTTTTTAGTGTAGTTTTTTTAATTGCGGATTCAAATATACAAATATGTAAACTAAATCTTCTTTTTTATTTGTTTAGTTTTATTTTATGAAAAATACTGAGTCTTATAATGTCTCTGTCAAAATAATCGGTGCCGCTGGATCGTTGTTGAAAGCTTTTCAAATAGCCGATTTCAAATGCTATGTTTTTATTTATCCCGTACTGTAGTGCTGCGTATATTCGGTTTTGATCAAAAGTGTTTTTGATGATTTCTTTTCCAGCATTAATCATTATTTCGTCAGAAAAAAGGGCTTTTAAGTACAGATTTTCTTTTTTCCATAAGGTACAATCGGCCTGAATGCGATACCTAAATCTAAATGAAAATGTTGTTCCGTGCAGTAATTCTAGTTTGTTTGCTTTGTGAATAAATCGTTCTTCTATTTGGAGTCGTTGATTGAGTATGAATTTTCCAATGCTATTCTTTAATGTTATATCTTGTTGAATTCGGTATTCGGGAATTTTGAAGTCGTTTGTTATTTCTGGAATTTGAGTTGCAACAGCAAAATAAGCAAAGCCTGCACCAATTTCTAATTGCTCGTTTATTTTGTATTTTCCTTGTGTTCGAAATACAAATAAGTTCTCTTCGACAGGTTTTATAAAAATCCGATTGTCAAATTCGGTATGTATAGTCCATTTATGATTTAGCGTCAATTGGTTATAATATCGAGTCCAAAGGATGCTTTGATGGTCTACATTTTTTTTTTGTTGCGCTCTAGAAACAAAACACATTAGCAAAAGACAAAAAAATTTGAAGGTTTTCATAGCGTTTATTTCGTTTTTTTTGCAAACTTACATAAACGTTATCATATCGCTAAGTTTTATTTTATATTTCGAAATCGTTTTATAATACAAAACCTAATTATAATATAGGCTCAACTTATTTATCCTTGCCCCAGTATCTCTAAAAATCAGATGGGATTGATTGATGCCATTTAAGCCTAGAATTTACCGTAATGAAACGTTTTTTTCCTTTCTTTTTCAAAATAAAAATAAAATAGCCATGCTATGCTTGTTTTTTTTAAAATAAAGAAAAAAATGGCTATTTTATTTTATAGTAAATTCTAAACTCTTAAATGGTATGTTATTATAATTGAGCTAGGTTCAATAAAGAAAGAAGCTCCCAAAAGACATCGTTTTGAGGGTTCTTACTTGATAAATTCTTACAAAGAATACTTTAACGTTATACCATATGTCCTTTGGTCTCCTAAAACTCCGGCATATTGTCCTGAGTTTCCACCAGCAGCTAGTAATTGTTCGTAATAATCTTTGTTCAAAAGGTTGCGTCCCCAGAGGTAAACAGATAGCCCCTCTGCTGCACGGAAACCCAAACGACCATTAAATATAGCATAACTATCAACTCTTAGATATTTTGAGGCAGAAGGACTTGATGAGAATTCAGAGCGAGCATAAGAATCAAGGGCTATAAAGAATTTTCCTGTATTTTTCAAGAATTTTGCATCTCTAGTATATTCTCCACCTAAACTTCCTGCCCATTTAGAAACACCTGGTAAGTCGGTTCCAGAAACATCTTTATAGGATACAGTTGCTCCAGTTTCTTCTAATGGAAGCGGTGCATTTGTGAATGTAACATACTTACCGTTCGTATAAGTTGCAGCACCGTTAATAGAAAAATGTTTGTTAACTATAAAACTGCCATCTAGCTCAATACCTCTTACGTGTACTTTATCTGCATTGGCAAGATACCCGCGATTTACGCCTAATTCAGCAGCTTGCACATTGGTTTGAAAATCTTTTATTTCTGTATTAAAGTACGTTAAATTTAATACTGAGTTTTTCAAAGGAAACGTTTTTACACCTATTTCATAATGGTTTACATTTTCAGGTTTTATCACAGCAAGTTCAAGAATTGGTAGTCCTGCTGAATTAGATGGCAGTCCAGCTACATTTACCCCAACTGGTTTGTAGCTCTTTGCATAGGTTGCGTAGATATTAATTTTGCCTGATGCCTTATAAAACACTGTTAAATTGCCAGAAAAATCGGTGTTATCCGTATCGGATGTAAAAGCTTGATTCGAATAAACTGATTGTTGTAATTTAATTAGTGAAGGATCTGTAGTTTGAAGACCTCCGTAGGTTTTACGGTCGTAATCGGCTGCTTTCTTGTCGTAATTGTATCGTAAACCAGGCAATATATGTAAGCGGTCTGTGATAGCCCAATCCAATTGACCAAATACAGCTGCGCTACTTGAGTGTATGCTTGCATTTGTTTTTATTCCGTATCCTTCAAAAAGACTTGGCGTTTTCCATAACGGGCTAGTACTGTTTTGGGCAAATCTCCATTGCGCATTTCCTGATTCCTCTGTACCTTTTGTTGTCGATGTTTGGTCAATAAAAAACACACCCGCAACACCACTTATTTTAGCTGTAATTTGACCAGCGTAACGAATTTCTTGAGTAATTTGTGTTTGCCTTGAAGGATTTTGGGATTTTGCCAGTACCTGTAAGCCTGTAAAATCTCTATCGTTAGATGGGTCCCAATTCCAAAAACGCCAAGCTGTGGTTGAGGTAAGCGTTCCTTCTCCAATTTTGGTTTCGATATTCAGGGATGCTCCACCTAAATCTTGTCTAGATCGCCAAGGAGTATCATGGTCGATCTTGCGGTCAAAGGCATTTTGACTTGGAAGTTGGTAATTCAAATCGGCTATAATCTGACTGAACTGACGGTAAGTTGCTCTTTGCGTAGGAGCAACACCAGCAACAACTTGAGCATATCCGTCTGGGCGTTGAGTCGTAAGGTCTGCTGCCAATGTAATATTGGTGTTTTCTGTTGGAGTATAAAGCAATTGTCCTCTAAGTCCTTGATTGTTTAGCGTATTGGTAGGTCTTTCGGTTCTAATATTATCGATCAAACCATCCCGTTGTGTGCCAGAAAAAGAAAAGCGACCTGCTATTTTTTTGCTCAAAGCTCCAGTAATTGAAGCTTTGGCTTGTAAGAATCCATAATTTCCGTAGCTCAATTCGAAGTTGGCACCAGGGGTGAAACTTGGTTTGCGAGTTGTTATATTAAAGGTGCCTGCGGTCGTGTTTTTACCAAATAAGGATCCTTGTGGTCCACGAAATACCTCAATTTGCTCTACATCGATAAAATCGAGAGTGGTTGCAGCAGGACGAGCATAATAAACGCCATCCACATAGAAACCAACACCTGGATCGATACCGTCATTGGTAAGTCCGAATGGAGAACCGAGACCACGAATGTTAATTCCGGTATTTCTTGGATTTGATGAATACAGTTGTACCGATGGAACCAATTCTTTTATTCGATTTACATTAAAAGCACCTGCTTGTTCCGCTTGCTTGCCACTTATGACAGATATTGCGATGGGTACGTCTTGTAATTTTTCGATTCGGCGTCTGGAGGAAATTACAACTTCGACCAAATGATTTTCACCTTCAGGTAGTAGACTTATTTTCAATGGTGCGTCCGATAATTGGTCGATAGTTATTTCTTCGGATGTATAACCTGTGTTTTGTACGAGTAAAGTGAACGGAAGTTTCTCCTGAGTTTCAATGCTGAATTTTCCGTTAGAATCGGTAATTGTATTATATTTAGTACCTTTTAGTACAAGGTTGGTACCAGTGAGTGGGTTTTGTTGATTGTCTGTTATGACTCCGTTTACAACGCTTTGTGCAAAAGAGTTAGAGAAAATAAATAGTAGTAATAGACTTGTAATTGTTTTTGTAAAAATTGTTTTCATTATTATATATCTTATATGTAATTAGTCGAGTTTTAATTAATTTTTTAATAAACTAGAGCGCATACACATAGCGTACATTTTGGTGCTATTTTGTTCTTTAATTAAAATAATTGTTCTTTTATTTGTTTTCATGACCTGATTGTTTTGATTTCGATTTGTTTGCATAGGTAGAAATTTTGATTGTTAATCATGCGTTAATTTCGACGCAAATATATATAAATTCTATAAGTTTAGTAGGGTTTAAAAAATATTTTTTTATTTTTTTACCAATGAGGCGATTGTGATGCCTTGCATCGCCTTCAAGGTTTCGTCTCTAATGGTCATCAATCCGTGTCTTAGCAGGCATTCCGACTCACTTACACAATCCGAACAACGTTCGTAGAAATTCAAAGAAGCACAAGGAAGTAATGCGATTGCCCCATCAAATAAGCGATGAATATCTGCCAAAGTGATGTTTTCGGTAGGCTTTAAAAGATAATAACCACCATATTTTCCTTGTTTACTACCTACAAAATGACCTCTTTTTAAATCCAAAAGTATTTGTTCCAAAAACTTTTTTGGTATTGAAGCACCTTCCGCAATTTCAATAGTTCTTGAGATGTTATTTTTATCTTGTTGTGCTAAATAAAGGAGTGCTTTAAGGGCGTATTTGGTCTTTTGTGAAAGCATTTTGACTGTTACTGTTTATATCAACGAATCTTTTTTAAGAAGAAAAGGAAGTGCCAAATATAGTTCTTTTTTTAATTTTTATAAATTTAATTTTTAAAACAAAGAAAGTCAAATGATTACTTTGTCAAAAATGTTCTGGTTGGTTTTTATTAATTATTCATATTTATGTGGGCGAGGATAGGTTGAAAACAAGAACACAGACAACGCATATTTTGTGAATTTCTATTATTTCTTGAAGATCAAAAGATGACAGTTAGGGATTGTAACTAATTTGTTTGAAGTTTTTTACTTCTACCACGAATTAAGTGGATTTTTACAAATCTTTTAGAAAAAATAGCCATGAATTGCACAAATTTGACAAATTGATTTAAATTCAAAAAGAAAAAAAACGGGAACAATTTGTGTAGTACTATCTAACTATTTTTAAAATCAGTTTCTTTCTGCGTCTTGGTTTTTATCAACCCGTTTCATCCTCATTCTATAGACAAGGTATTTCTCAGTTAGCAATTCTTTGTCAAAATTCGAAACCATTTTCTTTATATTCGTGGCTAAAATTTTACGGGTCTTAAATATAGTTTAAAACTATGCACTTTAGTGTATTTCGCATTTCGCTTCTAAAAAAATCAAACACGAATTCCACAAATTTTCACGAATTAATTTGTGAAAATTTGTGGAATTCGTGTTAAATATTACGTTTTCAACCGTGCAGACTTTCAGTCTGCCAACCAAATCTATGGACTTTCAGTCCACAGTGGTTTAGTTGCTTTTATTAAACACCAAAGAGAGTTCGCATCGAACTCTCTTTGGTGTTTAAATAGTTTACCAGCTTCCTCCAGAACCGCCGCCAGAGAAACCTCCACCGCCAAAACCTCCACCGAAACCACCTCCTCCGCCTCCAAACCCACCGCTAGAAGATCCGCCACCAAAACCACCTCTTCCGAGACTGCTTAGAATAATTACATCGAGTAGATTAGGACCTCCACTGCCAGTAGTACCAGAGTTTCCACCTCCACCTTTGTTTCGAGAGAAAAGGATTATTAGGATGACGATTATTATGATGAAAGGTAAAATTGGAAAATTACTATCTTTAGACTGTTGTTTTCGTTCTCCTTTGTATTTGCCTTTGAAAACATCAAAAATAGCATCGGTTCCTTTGTCGAGTCCGTTGTAATAACTTCCTGCTTTGAATTCTGGGATGATAATATTTCGGGTTATTTCTCCGCCAATTCCTGCCGTCAATCGGTCTTCTAATCCATATCCTGGAGCAATCCATAGTTTTCTTTCGGCTTTTGCTAATAAAATAAGAACGCCGTTATCGTCTTTTGAAGTTCCGCCAATTCCCCATTTTTGAGCCCATTTAGGAGTTAGAATTCCAATATCTTCGTTTTTTAGACTTTCGATGGTAATAACCACAATTTGGGTTGTTGTCGAATCGGAATATTTGATAAGTTTTTCTTCGAGCTGTGCTTTTTCGGAGGCACTCAAAACATTGGCATAATCATAAACCGAAGTCTGAAAACTTGGTTTTTCGGGAATAGTAAATTGTGAGAAGATGCAATTACAAGAAAAAAGCGCAAGTAGTAAGAAGGCGAACTGTAAAATCCCTTTGGAATTTGAGGTTTTCTTTGTTGGAATTTTCATGGTTTATCCTTTTGATATTTCGTTTGATAATTCATTGGTGTTCCCGTTTTCCCAAGGGAAATGCTTTCCTAATTGCTCTCCAGCTCTTAAAATACCATTGATGAGTCCTTGTTTGAAGCGTACTTGTTTAAATTGGGTAATCATTGCGTCCCGAGTGCAGTCCCAAAAATCGTGTTCGACGATATCATTAATCCCTTTGTCTCCACAGATTACAAACGTTTTATCGTCTACTGCTAGGTAAATAAGAACTCCGTTTTGAAGTTGTGTTTCATCCATTCTCAATTCATGAAAAACTTCCATAGCGCGGTCGTATGCATCTAGAGAGGTTGTTCTTTCTATGTGAACTCTAATCTCGCCAGAAGTGTTTTTTTCGGCTATCCGAATTGCTTCGACAATCTCTTGTTCTTCTTCTTTGCTTAAAAAATCTTCTACTTTTGACATTTTTGGTAGGGTTAAATTACTTTTTTTTGAATTGCCTTCAGCTTTAGCTGAAGTCAATTCAAAATCTCCATTGAACGGAATGCTTAAAAAGCAATAAATCGAGTTCTTTTGATAACTCGATTTATTGCTTTTTGTGTTTAGAACTTTACTTCGACAGGTTTTTCAGCACCCGTTACCGCTTGGAAATACGCTTTTTCCTTAAAGCCAAACATTCCGGCAAACATAGAGTTAGGGAAGGTTTTGATGTGTGTGTTGTAAGGCATTACTGCTTCATTAAAACGGGTACGGGCAGTTAATATTTGGTTTTCTGTACTGGCCAATTCGTCTTGTAATTTCAAGAAATTGGCATTGGCTTTCAAATCAGGATATTGTTCGACAGTTACTAATAGTTTAGATAATGAACTACTTACGCCACTTTGTGCTTGATTAAATTGTGCTAACTGTTCTGGTGTAATGTTAGATGGGTCGATCGTAACAGCAGTTGCTTTGGCACGAGCTTCAATTACTGCGGTCAGCGTACTTTTTTCAAAATCGGCTGCCCCTTTTACGGTGTTAACCAAGTTTCCTATAAGGTCATTTCTTCTTTGATAAGCGGTTTGAACATCTCCCCAAGATTGTTCTACTGTTTGACCCAATGTTACTGCGGTATTATTAATTCCTTTAACCCAGCTGTAGATTCCAAAAATTACAACTGCTCCGATAATCCAAGGCAAAAATCTTTTCATAATTGTTTAATTTAAAGTTTAATATTTAGTTTTTATTTTTTATTGTTATTTCAAAGTTCATTTTTGATATTCATCAGTTGCATTCTTATCGATTCTAATTTACTAATAATCTCAAACTTATCCAATGTTTTTTTTTGAGCTTCTTTCAAATGAGTTTTGGCACCTTCTAGTGTGAAACCTCTTTCCTTAACCAAATGAAAAATAAGTTGTAAATTTTTTATATCTTCTGGCGTAAACATTCGATTGCCTTTAGCATTTTTTTTTGGTTTTAGAATATCAAATTCACTATCCCAAAAACGAATCAGGGAGGCATTTACGTCAAATGCTTTGGCGACTTCGCCTATGCTGTAGTATCTTTTGTCTTTGGAAAGTTCAATATGCATGCTTTTTATTTTTTTTATTTTTTGTGTTGCTTAATCAGAAATACAAAGTCTGATGAACTCAAAATTAGTTCTAGCTTTTAACGAATGTAAATATTATTAGACTCGTATTGCAAAAATGAAATATTTGCATTAAAACAAAAACACACCCCTAGTCTCTATCAAGAGGGGAATTTGCCCACCATAAAATTTGAATCTTTAGTTGTTCTAAGTAAAAAAGTATATCTGTTTCTTTCTGAACACTCTTTTTACAATCTGTTAAGACTGACTACTAAATAACTGATTAATCCAAAGATTGGTTTTCTTGATTAGCAATTTTTGAAATGGCAACATACTCTACTGCCGAAATATTGCCATAATAAAAATTAAGAGGGTTAACTACTTTGCCGTCTTTATGTACTTCGTAATGCAAGTGCGGTCCTTGAGATCTTCCTGTGCTCCCTACATATCCTATAATGTCACCCCGTTGTACTTTTTGTCCAGCGCGACATTTGTATTTGCTCAAGTGACCATAAAGCGTTTCGTACCCATAACCGTGCCGAAGTACAAT
>JAYVGE010000511.1:0-2338 GCA_043772515.1 Flavobacterium sp.
GGTAGCAAGAGAACTTCGTGAAAAACAATTCATGAAAATTGTATCATTAGCACCAGAAGTGCTTTAATTCGTTTTAAGATGATAAAGCTAAAAATAAAAACAGGAGACATCGTAAGAGTAATTGCTGGAGATCACAAAGGATCAGAAGGTAAAGTATTGCGTGTTTACCGTGAGAAAAACAAAGCAATTGTTGAAGGTGTAAATATGGTTTCAAAACATACGAAACCTAGTGCAAAAAGCCCTCAAGGTGGTATTGTAAAGAAAGAAGCTCAGATTCAAATTTCGAACATCTCTTTAATTGATCCTAAAACTAAGGAAACAACTAGAGTAGGTATTAGAGTTGAAGGAGATAAGAAAGTAAGATTTTCAAAAAAATCTAATCAAGTACTATAGTAATGGCATATATACCTAGACTAAAAGAGGAATATAAGAACAGAATAGTTTCTGCTCTTAAAGAAGAATACGGATATATAAACGTAATGCAAGTTCCTAAATTGGAAAAAATCGTTTTGAGCCGTGGAGTTGGTGCAGCTGTATCTGATAAAAAATTGATTGACTATGCGGTTGATGAATTGACAAAGATCACTGGACAAAAAGCAGTATCTACCATTTCAAAGAAAGACGTTGCGTCTTTCAAATTGAGAAAAGGGATGCCTATTGGTGCAAAAGTAACCTTGCGTGGGGAAAGAATGTACGAGTTTTTAGATAGACTTGTTACTTCTGCTTTACCACGTGTTAGAGATTTCAGTGGTATTAAAGCTACTGGTTTTGATGGTAGAGGAAACTATAACTTAGGAGTTTTAGAACAAATCATTTTTCCAGAAATTGATATTGATAAAGTAAACAAAATATCTGGTATGGATATCTCATTTGTTACTACTGCTAAAACGGATAAGGAAGCGAAGTCGTTATTGACGGAATTAGGATTACCTTTTAAAAAGAATTAAGATATGGCTAAAGAATCAATGAAAGCCCGTGAGGTGAAGAGAGAAAAAACGGTAGCTAAGTATGCTGAGAAAAGAAAAGCTTTGTTAGAAGCTGGAGATTTCGTAGGTTTGCAAAAATTACCGAAAAACGCTTCGCCAGTTCGTTTGCACAATCGTTGTAAATTAACAGGTAGACCAAGAGGGTATATGCGTCAATTCGGTCTTTCACGTGTAACATTCCGTGAGATGGCTAACAACGGATTAATTCCTGGTGTTAAAAAAGCATCTTGGTAAAAAGTTAAGTAGTATTGGTTAATAGCTATTAGTCGAAAGTCTAATTGCTATTAACCAATACTTAATTAACTATTAACATTTATAAATTGGTTTAAGGTTCAATAAAAAGTTTGTTGAAAACCAAAGCCGCAAATTAATACATATGTATACAGATCCAATTGCAGATTATTTGACGAGAGTTAGAAACGCTGTGGCCGCAAACCACAAAGTCGTTGCTATTCCTGCGTCTAATCTAAAAAAAGAAATAACTAAGATCTTATTTGATCAGGGTTATATCTTGAGTTACAAATTTGAAGACAACGCTGTTCAGGGTTCAATCAAAATCGCTTTGAAGTATGATAAAGATACCAAAGAGTCTGTAATTAAAGATATCCAAAGAATTAGTAAACCAGGTTTACGTAAGTATGCAGGTGCTAACAACCTACCAAGAATCCTTAACGGATTAGGGATTGCTATTGTTTCTACATCAAAAGGTTTGATGACAGGAAAACAAGCTAAGCAATTAAATGTAGGTGGTGAGGTAATTTGTTACGTATACTAATTTTAAAGACTATATAAGATGTCAAGAATAGGTAAAAGCCCAGTAACAATACCAGCTGGTGTAACTATTACAGTTGCCGAGGGTATTATTACAGTAAAAGGAAAAAATGGTCAGCTAACACAGGAGTTTTCGGACGTAACTGTAACGGTTGAAGGAGATCAAGTTCTAGTAGAAAGATCTTCTGATCACAAAGACCAAAGAGCAAAACACGGATTGTACAGATCTTTAATCAATAACATGATTGTAGGGGTAACAGAAGGTTTTACAAAATCATTAGAATTGGTTGGAGTTGGTTATAGAGCTTCAAGTCGAGGACAAAAATTAGATTTAGCTCTTGGATATTCTCACAATATTGTTTTAGAAATAGCTCCTGAGGTAACTCTTGAAACTATATCTGAAAAAGGGAAGAACCCGATTGTGAAGTTAACATCATTTGACAAACAACTTTTAGGTCAGGTAGCTGCGAAAATCAGAGGTTTCCGTAAGCCTGAGCCGTACAAAGGAAAAGGTGTTAAATTTGTAGGTGAAGTATTAAGAAGAAAAGCAGGTAAATCAGCTTAAAAAATAAGATTATGTC
>JAYVGE010000512.1:0-2338 GCA_043772515.1 Flavobacterium sp.
GACTTCATCTTCAGTATCTACTATTTTTATTAATTTCATATCCTCTGCACTCACCGTTTTTTCTCTTTCAATCATCACAGCCTGAATCCAATCCATCAACCCCGACCAAAAAGTTGTCCCAACTAATATAATTGGAAATTTTCCAATTTTTTTAGTCTGAATTAAAGTGATAGCTTCAAACATTTCGTCTAATGTTCCAAAACCTCCTGGCATCACTACGAAACCTTGCGAATATTTTACAAACATTACTTTTCGAACAAAGAAATAATCAAAATTCAGGTTTTTATCCCTGTCAATATACGGATTAAAATGTTGTTCAAAAGGCAATTCTATATTCAATCCCACCGAGGTTCCACCGCCCAAATGCGCTCCTTTGTTACCGGCTTCCATAATTCCTGGTCCACCGCCAGTAATCACACCATAACCCGCTGTACTTATTTTATATGCTATTTTTTCGGCAAGCAAATAGTATTTGTCTTCTGGTTTTGTTCTCGCCGAACCAAAAATGGTAACACAGGGACCAATTCGACCCATTGTTTCATAACCGTTTACAAACTCGGCCATAATTTTAAAAATTGCCCAACTGTCATTGGTCCTAATCTCGTTCCAAGTTTTTTGTTTCAGCTTGTCTTGGATAATTCTATCCTCATCGTTATCAAAATCTTCTAATCTCATAATTTATTTTCTTCTTTTTATTATCTTTATTAGGAGCTATTTCCAGCTATTCGTTACCATCTTTTATTACCCTGTCAGGGTTCAAAACCCTAACAGGTAATAAAAGAATTTCCACTACTATCTGGGCTAGGGCATCCGTTTTTAATTCAACTTTTTGTTTTAATTTAAATAATTTATTGTCTTCTATTTTTCCATATTTGAGGATTTCTACTGGTATGAAAAACAGCAAAAAAATTAACATAAAATAAATCGTTATTGATCGAATAATGTACTAAAAATGGAAACTTCTTGATAACCATACAATCTACATCGTCATAACGTTTACTACATATATTTGGATTCTTTTTTAAAGAGTTAATTTGAGATTTAACCTGCTTTTGAAAACGAGAACTCAAACCATTTAACTGATTATTATACCAATCCGCAATTTTAAGAATATCTTGAAAAGCTTCTTCATCAATTTTAATTTTAAATCGAGGCATTAATCAACTAGCTCTTTTGATACTTCATCCCAATCTAGCATTTTGTTTGGGTTTGCTTTACTTTTTTGGATTCTATAATTTAACTAATTGTTGATGCTCCATAGGAATCTCGGTATCATTATTCCAAATGGTGTCATTGAAGTTTTAATTTTTCTGAAGGAGACAATTGTTTTACAACTTCCAAGAGTTGTTGGAAATTCAAATCGACTTTTAATCTCAAACTATTCATAGCTATTCATTTTATATTTATCTAAGTTAACTCTTTTTTCAAAAACTGCGCCGTATAGCTTTTTTTATTTTTTATAATTTCTTCGGGAGTTCCTTTGGCGACAAGCTGTCCGCCACCTTTTCCTCCTTCGGGACCAATATCAATAATGTAATCGGCTAGTTTGATGACATCCATATTGTGTTCGATAATCAAGATGGTGTTTCCCTTGTCTACCAATTTGTTAATCACATCCATCAACACTCGAATGTCTTCAAAATGCAAACCTGTAGTAGGTTCGTCAAGAATATAAAACGTATTTCCGGTATCTTTTTTAGACAATTCTCCTGCCAGTTTGATGCGTTGCGCTTCGCCTCCAGAAAGAGTAGTGCTTTGTTGCCCAAGAGTGATATAACCTAAACCAACATCTTGAATGGTTTTTACTTTTCTGTAAATCTTCGGGATCATTTCAAAGAAAGGAACCGCTTCATCAACCGTCATATTCAACACATCCGAAATGGATTTTCCTTTATACCGAATCTCCAAGGTCTCTCTGTTAAATCGTTTTCCTTGACAAGTTTCACATTCTACATATACATCGGGCAAGAAGTTCATTTCTATTGTACGAACTCCAGAACCTTCGCAGGTTTCGCAACGTCCGCCTTTGACATTAAAACTAAAACGTCCCGCTTTATATCCCCGAATCATACTTTCGGAAGTCATCGTAAACAAGTTTCTAATTTCGGTAAAAACCTCGGTGTACGTCGCAGGATTCGAACGTGGTGTTCGCCCAATCGGACTTTGGTCAATATCGATCACTTTGTCGATATGCTCTAAACCTTCAATTTTTTTATATGGTTGTGCTTTTTTAACACCATTAAAATAATAGGCATTCAGGATTGGATAAAGCGTTTCATTAATCAGCGTAGACTTTCCGCTTCCTGAAACGCCGGTTACGCAAATTAGTTTTCCTAAA
>JAYVGE010000513.1:0-5573 GCA_043772515.1 Flavobacterium sp.
AAAATCATAAAAAATGACTTTATTCTGCGGAATATTCAAGTAATCATTCATTCTATTATCAACTACATCGTTTTCGGAGAGCACCATAAAACTAGAAAGCAAAGACATAAACACATATTTTCTTGTTTGTTCTCTGTCGTAATCCTCCTTAAAGTGCCCAGCCTCAAATAACAAAGTAGGAACACCTTCTGATTGAAAAGTATCTCCAATGCAATTAATATTGAAAGAATCATCAAAACGACCCACTTGACCAGGAATATAGACTTGCAAAACGGAGTTGATACCAGCAATTAGGTTTATTGCTTTCAACCTAGATTTATTTACGGCTCTTTCCTCATTATAAGAAGGTGCCAAAAAGGATAGTGTTGCTGGTTTTCCCGTATTTGAAACTCCAAAAATAGTACGCTGATCGTGAAGATTAAAACAATAATGCGGTCTAAAACTTTCGAATGCAGCACGCAAGACAATACTTTCGGGCTGCGTTTGATGCTGAGAATCCCTATTTATGTCTATTTTATTGGCATTTTCGCGAGTGTACAATTTTGCACCATCGGGATTTAAGATCGGAATTGCATAAAAAGTAAATGTACCAAGGAGTTGCTTTGCCAATAACGTAGTATCATTCAATAAATTAAGAAAATCAAAAAGAGCTTTGGTAGTTGTACTTTCGTTACCATGCATTTGAGACCAAAGAAAAATACGAATGACACCAGTACCAATTTGATAGCTATAAATTGGTTCTTTAAGCACCGAATGTCCTATTATTTTTAATTGGTTATCCTTGTCAATTTTTACTAATAATGGGACTATATTACCTAAAGTTAGGTAACGACCTTGAATTGTTTTTTCTTTATATTCTTTAAATAATAGCTCTAAATCCATACTTTTAAATTTGTTTTACAAAAGTAAACATCTTTACATTTACATTTGTAAACTGTATTTTTTTCATTAATTTTATAATTGTAAACAATTTAATAGTCTTCCTTTTCGATTCCGGACAAGGTTTAGTGTAGCTCATTTATATAAAAGTACCATCTTTATTAAATCATTGTTTTTCAAGTATTTGAATTCATTCATGTAAACTATTATTATTAGTTAATCACTCTGAAACAAACCTTTTTTATTGTATTTATAGGTAGATCAAATTATATTCTTTACATTTGTAAATCACTATTTTAAACACATTAGGTTACAATGGTAAACACGGAAGATTTTATAAAAAGACTTGAAATCATATTAGAATTTTATAGCTTAAATGCTTCTTCGTTTGCAGATCAAATTGGCGTGCAACGTTCTAGCCTATCCCACCTACTTTCTGGTAGAAATAAGCCTAGTTTAGACTTTATTCTTAAAATTATCGAAGTGTATCCCGATGTAGATTTGTATTGGATATTAAATGGTAAGGGTACTTTTCCAAGTACAGTTACGATGCAAACAAATGCCTTAAATACGCTAAGCCGAACCAATACAAGTACTTTACCAATTACTTCTGAATTACCAGATTTATTCTCTACTGTGCAAAACACAAGCCCAAAAGAAACAAAAATAGAGAAAGAAACATTCGAAATCACTCCAAAAGAATTGGTTTCAATCGAGGTAGACAAAATAGTTTTCTTTTATAAAAACGGAACTTTCAAGATATATAACCCAGACACTACAACGAATTGAATGGTTTTTATAAATATTTAGTATGAATAAAACCTTAATTTAAAGAAAGTCGCTTGCGACTTTGACAAAGAGTTGCTAACTGACAAAAGCCTTGTCTATAGAACATAGAGAATCACAATCTCAATGCAATTGTGTAACGAATGCGGTTGAAATTGTTATTTTTTTAATAATTACCCACTGTTTACATTTGTAAACTATTTGAATTCGTACCCGTTTTCAGGAATTTTCCCCACCACACCAACAAAATGTTTCCTTAAGATTGTCATATCGTTTTCGATATTTCCCGTTGGCAAAAAGGGATTTCCTAAATTTATTTCTTTTTTTCCAAAATCGAAAGTTACCGGAATAATAGGTACTTTTGCTTTTAGTGCAATATAATAGAACCCTGTTTTTAGTTCTGTTACTTTTTTGCGTGTTCCTTCGGGTGCTACCGCCAATCTAAAAACTTCTTTCCTTTCGAAAATTTGAACGATCGAATCTACTTTATTCAATCCTCCTGTTCTATCTAATGCCTCCCCTCCCATATATCTAAAGTAATAACCAAATGGAAAACCAAACAATTCTTTTTTACCGACCCAGTTCATTTCTAAACCTGTAATTCCTCGGGTAAAAATGCCTAAATAAAAATCATGGTTACTGGTGTGTGGCATAGGCATCAAGACACATTTCTTACAATTACCATCTATTGAACCTTCGATTTTCCAACCCATTAATCGGAAAAAAATAAATTTGTAAATACTCTTTTTCATTTCGAATTATTTTCTGTAAATTTAGTTTTATTATCTCAGTTTTAAAATATAAAAAAATTAATGCTCAAAAAACTCTTCAGTTACATCATTCCACTTAACGTAATCAAACAAAATTCTAAAATAAGCCAGTCTATAGAAGTGACCTGGACCAACGGAGAATTAGTTATCGATTCCCTAAATACCAATTATTCTTACGGTAGTTTGCAACGCATTTTAAGAAAAGGATTGAAAGCAATTGGTTTTGAAAACATTAGAAAAATGCAGCACGTTTTAGTGTTAGGTGTCGCTGGAGGGAGCGTTATAAAAACTTTGGTCGATGAAATAAAATTTGAGGGTAAAATAACTGGTGTCGAAATCGATCCAGAAATAATAAAAATTGCCAATGACTATTTTGGTCTGAATGAAATTAAAAATGTGACAATCATAATTCAAGATGCGTTCGAATTTGTCTTGAAATCCAATTTAAAATATGATTTAATCATTATCGATGTGTTTCAGGATACGACAATGCCGAATTTTCTATTTGAGAAATTTTTTATTAATCGCCTTTGTTTTCTGCTAAAAAATAAAGGTTTTATTTTATTCAACACCATGCTTTTGGACAAAGATGCTAATTTGAGAAATAAAAAATACGTTGCCGAATTTTATCAAAGTCCTTTCAAAATAAAAACATTGCCAAGAGTCGAAATGCACAACGAATTAATTATTATAGAAAAATTAGCTTAGAGTCTGAAGTAAATATTTAAAATAAATCGTACAATTACTCAATTATGTTTCTCTTTTATAGGAGTTCCAGAAACTTCGTTTTTCCTTGTTCTTTTGCCCTTGCGAGGAAAATTGTATTATTTATTTCTTAATACAAATTAGCCTTATCAGGGTTTTGAACAGAGCAAATACCTTTAAAAAAACAAATGCGACTTTACGATTTCCTAAACTATCAATTAGCCACGGATAACACGGATTAATCTTATTTCTTACAAATTTTAATTCAACTTTTAAGAAGGTGCATTCAAATTAAAAATCCGTATCAATCAGTTTTGTCTGTGTCATCCGTGTGCCATTTTTTTGTTTTAAACATATTACAAATATTTAAAGTTTTAAAAGCGTTTGCCCTAGGTTTTGAACGCTAATAAGGCTACCTAAAGGTGATTTTATATAATCATTTTTCTTGCTTTTTCTAAATCTTCTATGGTATCAATTCCGATTCCGACATGTATGGTTTCAACCATTTTGATGCGTTTTCCAAATTCTAAATAACGTAATTGCTCTAATTTTTCGGACGCTTCCAATGATTTCATGGGTAAACTATAAAAATCTAACAAAGCTTGTTTTCTAAAAGCATAAATTCCGATGTGTTGCATATAGCGAACACCAACATTTTTATCTCTAGGATACGGAATTACCGAACGTGAAAAATACAAGGCAAACTCGTTTTGATCCACAACTACTTTTACATTATTAGGGTTATTGATTTCATTTTCATCAGTTATCTCTCGCATCAAAGAAGCCAAATCAACTTTATTCTCCGAGTCTTTTTTAAATACTTCTATCACTTTTGCCAGAGGTTCGACATCTATAAAGGGCTCGTCTCCTTGTACATTCACCACAATATCTACATCCAAATTTTCGACAGCTTCGGCAATTCTATCACTCCCCGATTCGTGTTCTTTACTACTTCGAATGGCTTTTCCTCCATGAGAAATAATTTCGTTGTATATCAAATCAGAATCGGTTACCACAAAAACATCGTCAAATAAATGAGTGTTTATGGCGGCTTCATACGTTCTTAGGATTACCGTTTTGCCACCCAAATCTTGCATGAGCTTGGCGGGGAAACGTGTAGATGCGTAACGTGCGGGAATGACTGCTATTATTTTCATTTCTATATTTTTATTTTGCTACGAAGGTAGTAAATCACAAATTTCTATTTTTACAAATTCCTCCTTTTATATTCTTACTACAAGTGAAAAATAAAGTAAATTGGGGGCTAAGTTAGTGCGTTTTTTTGAGTTGTAAAATTGTTCTTATCTTTTGTCTCTACTAGAATATTGTTGCAACCTTAAAAGCTTTTGTCTCCTTTTTAACTAAACCACTATGGACCGAAAGTCCATAGATTTGGTTGGCAGACTTAAAGTCTGCACGGTCGAAAACGTAATATTTAGCACGAATTCCATAAATTATTACGAATTTTAAGATAGTGGGTTTGAGACTTTGATAAAGAGTTGCTAACTAGTAAAGTCTTGACAATGGAACGCGGATGACATGGATTTTGAAAAGAGTTAGATAGAATTGCACTAATTTACACGAATATTGGAACGTTTTAATTTGCTTCGCCTGTTCGCTTTGGGTCGGGTCGTGGCAAATTTTTATGTCTACACAGTTGAGTGTAGAACCAATTTAAAATATGAAGTGTCTTTCAAAAAAAGCGATATGATCTCTAAAATTAAACCCAAAACACACAATAAATTATACAAAATACACAATCGAAACTAATGCCGTCAAGGCGATAAAAGCCCAAAGTAAAACTCCTTGTAATAACGGTTTTAGTCCCACCGATAGCAATACATTTCTGTTCAAACCCGCACCAATCAAAAACAGAGTAACGGTAAGACCTGTTTTGGCAATCGAAACAAAATAAGGAGCTATAATTGCTGTTTGAGGTAAATAGGTAGTCAAACACATTGCCAAAACAAACAGTCCTATAAAGTAGGGTATTTTTATTTTGCTCGATTTGTTTTTAAAAATAACAGCTGTAAATAATGCCACTGGAATGATCCATAATGCCCGACCCAATTTTATAGTTGTTGCAATTTGCAGAGCATCAGTTCCGTATTTACTAGCTGCACCAACGACAGAACTCGTGTCGTGTATAGCAATAGCACACCACAAACCAAACTCTTTTTGAGACAATGCCAACCAATGTCCCACTGCTGGAAACAAAAATAAGGCAACCGAATTCAGGATAAAAATTACTCCCAAAGCTACCGAAGTCTGTTTCTCATCCGATTTAATTACTGGTGCAATGGCAGCAATGGCGCTTCCGCCACAAATAGCTGTTCCGCAAGAAATGAGATGAGCCGTTTTTTTGTCTATAGACAACCATTTGCCTAAAAAAACACCTAAAACCAAAGTACTTATTATAGAACCTATTGTAAA
>JAYVGE010000514.1:0-5568 GCA_043772515.1 Flavobacterium sp.
AGAATTATTAATGTCTGGTCACATTTCTATTTTAAATTTCTGGTATTTTTTTGTTTGAATCATCATAAATTAACTGTAACGCAATCGTACATAAACGTGTTTGATCCCTTTTTTATCAGAATCTCTTTCGTCTATTTCTAGAATATCGGTTAGGGATTTGAGCATGGGAGTCAGTTTGTTAAACCCATAACTTCTGGGGTCAAATTCTGGTTTTTTCTTTACAATAAGATTACCTACATCTCCCAAGAAAGCCCAGCCATCATCGTCACCAATAGCATCGATAGTATCTTCTATCAATTCTATGGTTTGGTTGTCGACTTTGTTTGTAGGTTCTTTTTCTACGGTTTTTTTAGAATCGGTAGTTGTTGTTGTCGCTTTTGGTTTTTTCTTTTTGATGGCACCATCTAGTACTTCGATATAAATAAATCGGTCGCAAGCAACAATAAAGGGGTTGGGTGTTTTCTTTTCTCCTATTCCAATTACCTTCATGCCTGATTCTCTTAGGCGAATTGCCAGACGAGTAAAATCGCTGTCGCTAGAAACAATACAAAAACCATCGACTTTGTCCGAATACAATAAATCCATGGCATCGATAATCATGGCCGAATCAGATGAGTTTTTACCTACAGTGTAGCTGTATTGTTGTATGGGTGTGATGGCGTGTTCGAGTAAAACCGATTTCCAACCACCAGCATTGGGTTTGGTCCAGTCGGCATAAATGCGTTTGGTAGTTGGAGTTCCGTATTTTGTAATTTCTTCCATCATTCCTTTTACATTACTATAAGGAACGTTGTCGGCATCAATAAGTACGGCTAGTTTTAGTTCTTTTTGGTTTTGAGACATGTACTTTTTTTTTATTGGCATTCTGATTCAAATATACAACGTTTATTGTTGAAAACACAATTTTTAGCCCTGATCGTAACGGCATCCTTTTGTCTCGTTTTTTGCGAGACAAAAGATATAGTGTAGAGCAGGAAATAGCTCCTAAAAATAAATTTGCTTTCAATACGCTAATAAATTTTAAATAATTAATTTTGCAACTTCTTAAAATTAATACTAGTACATACAATATATTATGATAAAAGATTTATTTGAAAGGATTCAAAACAATAAAGGGCCATTAGGAAAGTGGGCTTCACAAGCAGAAGGTTATTTTGTGTTTCCAAAATTAGAAGGTGAATTGGGGCCGAGAATGAAATTTCAAGGTAAAGATATTTTGAACTGGAGTTTGAATGATTATTTAGGTCTTGCTAATCATCCCGAAGTACGTAAAGCGGATACTGAAGCGGCTATCGAGTATGGAGCTGCTTACCCAATGGGAGCGAGAATGATGAGTGGTCATACGAAATATCACGAACAGTTAGAAGATGAATTAGCTGCTTTTGTAATGAAAGAATCGGCGTATTTATTGAATTTTGGTTACCAAGGAATGGTGTCTATTATTGATGCTTTGGTGACTAAAAATGATGTGATTGTGTATGATGTAGATGCGCATGCTTGTATTATTGATGGCGTTCGGTTGCACATGGGAAAACGGTTTACCTACCGTCATAACGACATCGAGAGTATGGAGAAAAACCTGCAACGTGCTACAAAATTAGCCGAAAAAACGGGTGGAGGTATTTTGTTTATTACCGAAGGTGTTTTTGGAATGCGAGGACAACAAGGAAAATTGAAAGAGATTGTTGCGATGAAGCAAAAATACAATTTCCGTTTGTTGGTAGATGATGCACATGGTTTTGGAACTCTTGGGGCAACAGGTGCTGGAGCAGGTGAGGAGCAAGGTTGTCAAGACGAAATAGATGTTTATTTTTCGACTTTTGCAAAATCGATGGCTAATATTGGTGCTTTTGTAGCTGCTGATGCAACCATTATCGATTATTTAAAATACAACTTACGCTCGCAAATGTATGCCAAAGCGTTGCCAATGATTCAAACCATTGGTTCTTTGAAACGTTTAGAATTGTTAAGAAATTCGTCTGAAATAAAAGATAAATTGTGGGTAAATGTAAATGCCCTACAAAATGGTCTTAGAGAAAGAAATTTTAATATTGGCGATACCAATACCTGTATCACTCCGGTTTATCTAGAAGGTAGTGTGCCGGAGGCAATGGTAATGGTTAATGATTTGAGAGAAAATTACGGAATTTTTCTATCTATCGTAATCTATCCTGTTATTCCAAAAGGAATTATATTATTGCGTATGATTCCTACAACTTCTCACACGCTAGAAGATGTGGCCGAAACGCTTACAGCATTTGAAGCTATCCGCGAGAAATTAGAAAACGGTACTTATAAAGAAATTGCTAACAGAACAACTGTCGATTTGGACGCTTAATATTTTAGTAATCAGTTATAAATATAAAAAAAATCCATTCGTTTTTGCGAATGGATTTTTTTGTTTTCGCCATAGTTTTTTTAACAACAACAGAAATCCTTGTTTCTAAAGTCCTGTCAGGGTTCAAAACCCTGACAGGGTTAAGTTGTCGATAAAAAAACGGACCATCGACTACCCTTAAAGTTCTTTTCTAAACGTTTTTCTTCTACAATGAATCGTTGGGTTAAAATTTTTCCAAAGCAAATGAATGGCATGGTTGTCTGCCAATTCGGGTGTTCGGATACAGTTTTTTATGCCTTTTTCGGTAAAAGTAGTATGGTATTCTTTGAAAATAATAGCGTGAACCCCTTTGTTTTGGTATTCTGGATGTACACCAATAAGATAAAAGGTAACGTCTTTGCTGTTTTTTCTTGCGTTTAATAAATGAAGGAATCCAAAAGGGAATAATTTTCCGTTGGCTTTTTGTAATGCTTTAGAAAAACTAGGCATTACGATGGCAAAAGCGACCAAATTGCCGTCTTTGTCTTCAACAAATTTGATGTATTCTGGATTGATAAAACTGATGTATTTTTTCTTGAAATATTCCTTTTGCGTGTCTGTAATGGCTACAAAAGAGGATAGATTGGCATAAGAAGCATTAAATAAATCGAACATTTTGTCTACATAAGGCAAAACGTCTTTGGTTTTTTTAAAATTTACAGGTTGGAGTTGGTATCTTTTTTTGATTAATTGCTGTGCTTTGTCAAAAAAATCTAGTTTGACATTCTCAAAAGGGAATTTGTTTTCCAGATATTCTTTTTCGATAGTGTAACCTAGTTTCTCAAAATGAGTGGCATAATACGGATAATTATACCAAGTAATCATGGTTCCAATTTCGTCAAAACCTTCGGTCAAAACTCCAACTTTGTCCATGTTAGAGAATCCCATTGGCCCTTCTGCATATTCAAGATTGTTTTTTTGTCCTAATTCATATACTTTTTCAAGCAATGCTTTGGTTACTTCTATATCATCAATAACATCAAACCAACCAAAACGAACTTTATTTTTCTGTTGGTGATTGACTTCGTCCCAGTTAATGATTGTTGCAATTCTACCCACAATTTCCTCGTTTTTGTAGGCGACAAAAAAATAAGCTTCGGCATTTTCAAAAGCAGGATTTTGGGTTTTGTCAAACGTTTCTAATTCATCGGCAATTATCGGCGGTACCCAGTATTTATTGTTTTTGTATAAAGAGAATGGAAATTTTATGAATGCTGTTAATTCCTTTTTACTTATGGCTTCTTTTATTGTAATCATTATATTTTTAAACAGTAGTTATCCTTTTTTTATTTTTTTTGCTTTCTGTATCGATTTATTTTCTGGGAGTTTCATTCGTACTTCCTTGTAATTGGCATCGTAGCGCCAGGAAAGTCCAAAACCTCCGTAGAGTATCGATGGTGTTTTCTTGAAGTTGGTTGTTACCGAAGCGTCGACTTGCAAGTTTTTGGAGATTAAATAGGCAGCTCCTCCTCTTACCAGCGCATCCCCGTAAAAATCACTTTTGAAACCTTGATTTTCTATAAAACCAGACCACTTGGCATTGAATCCTCGGGTAAGAGTAACCGCATATCCGTAACTGGGATAATCGGTTGTAATGTAATCGGCAATAATATTGGTTACCAATACCCATCTTCCGTCTCCAAAATGATTTTGTGTAACCAACATTATTTTGGGAGATATACTCGATTCTGCTGAAAACGAATACGGATTGTCTGAGAAACTAAGGTTCGCTCCTGCAAAAATCGACACTGCTGGGATCATTTGATGCCAATCAAAAGCATGGTTGGCTTTCCAACTGTATAGATTGACCTTTTTTTTGTAGTTTTTAAAAGGGTCGTAGATAAGATATTTGGCGCCCAAAACGGTTTGTTTTAGTGCAGATCGATTAGTGGAGTTTAAGTTTTTGGTAAGCTTGTCTGATTGGTATTGTAAGTCGGCAACTAATTCTAATTGTTCAAAAAATAATCCCCATCGCAACATAATGTCTGTTCCCATTCCGTTGGCATCATAATTTAATAAACGATGTTTTTGAGTAATTCCATAGACTCCAATTTCTGTCTGAAAAACAGATTTTCCAACAGAAAAAGCCGACATCGTTTCGCCGGGCCTATTTGAATTGATTACATCGGTATATTGTCCGTAATTTAAACAGGGAATGAATCCAATTGCTATGATAAACAAGATCTTGATTTTGAACATAGTATGTTTTTTTTGTTAAAATGTAATTCCGTTTTTCAAATATACTCTATTTTATCATTTATTTAAGAATCATATTTTAATTATGTCTCTAAGTTTCGAGATGAATTTGTTAATTTTGCTCAAAATTATTACATTATGCAAACAGCCTCTTTTACTGGTTTTATAGAAACATTGTTTTACATTATCGCTTTCTATTATGTTTTTAAATTTTTGGCAAAATTATTTTTGCCTTTATTAATTAAAAAAGTGGTCGAGAAAGCAGGACAAAATTTTCAACAGCACCAACAAAATTCTCATAATCCGCCTTCTCGTAGCAAAGACGATGTGATTATAGATACTGCCAATGCCAAAAAATCACGCGAAACCAAAATTGTAGGAGATTATGTTGATTACGAAGAAATAGATTAAATTCGCACCACATTATACAATTCGAATACATATAAATAAAATCTTTACCCATTGAAAATAGTAAATAAGTTCTATCCGCACGCTTTAGCCCTACTTGGTTTTGTACTCATTTCTTTAATTTATTTTTATCCTGTTTTGCAAGGAAAAAAAATTATGCAATCCGATATTGTTCAATATACCGGAATGGCCAAGGAGCAAAACGATTTTAGAGCTTCAGATCACATAGAGCCTTATTGGACTAATGCTGGTTTTGGCGGCATGCCTACCTACCAATTGGGAGCCAAATATCCGCATGATTATATTGGGGTTATTGATGATGCTTTGCGTTTTTTACCACGTCCTACCGATTATTTGTTTTTGTACTTTTTGGGCTTCTATGTCTTATTGCTGGTATTAAAAATAGATCCGCTCAAAGCTTTTTTTGGGGCTTTGGCTTTTGGTCTCTCGACTTATTTAATCATTATTTTGGGAGTAGGTCATAATGCCAAAGCACATGCTATTGCCTATATGCCATTGGTTATTGCAGGTTTTATTTTGGTTTATCAAAAAAAATATATTCTAGGAGGGTTGCTCACGATGTTTGC
>JAYVGE010000515.1:0-2329 GCA_043772515.1 Flavobacterium sp.
GAATTAGTATTCTTAATTCGTTATTTTAGATTTAATCCAAAAAAAAGATTAAATTACTCTTTTATTATAAACTAAATTTCCTTTTTTATGAATTAGACAAACAATATCTCAATAATAATCTTCGACTAAGGAATGTTATTTTTTTCATTATTAGTAATAAAAAAGGAATATTTTTAAAGTAAATACTTAAATTACATCGTTTTCAAGAAGAATAATCCCTTGCAAATGGCACTAACACATAAAATCATGAACAAAAAAGAAAATTTTATCCAAGACATTACTTCTGGTTATTCATCAAAAGGAAAATCTATTCTACTTGGCGGTGCTTTACTAGATGGCGAACCCATAACCAATACTCCTATAAGTATCCCGTTAAAAACCTTAAATCGCCATGGCTTGATTGCTGGAGCAACTGGAACTGGCAAAACAAAGACCATTCAGGTACTATCGGAACAATTATCTTCTTTTGGAATTCCGGTTTTGATGATGGATATAAAAGGAGACTTTAGTGGCATTGCTAAAGAAGGGGAAGAAAAAGACTTTATTACAGAACGTCATGCCAAAATAGGCATTCCGTATAGCTCCAGTCGATTTCCAGTTGAACTCCTTACCTTGTCTGAACAAAATGGTGTACGACTTCGGGCTACAATATCAGAATTTGGTCCCGTTCTGTTTTCTAGGATATTAGATTTGAATGACACACAAGCTGGAGTTGTCGCTGTAATTTTTAAGTATTGCGATGACAACAAAATGCCTTTATTAGATATCAAGGATATCAAAAAAATAATAAATTACATTACTGAGGAAGGAAAAGACGAAATTACCGCCAACTATGGCAAAATTGCTACCGCAACAACAGGTACGATTTTGAGAAAGATAATTGAACTAGAGCAACAAGGAGCAGATTTGTTTTTTGGAGAAAAGTCATTTGAAATTGACGACCTACTACGCATTGACGAAAATGGAAAAGGGTACATAAACATAATACGACTAACAGACATACAAGACAAACCTAAATTGTTCTCGACTTTTATACTGAGCTTGTTAGCAGAAATCTACCAACAAATGCCCGAAAAAGGAGATACAGACCAACCTGAATTGGTTATTTTTATAGACGAAGCTCATTTGATTTTTAATCAGGCCAGCAAAGCATTACTAGAACAAATAGAGACCATTGTAAAACTAATTCGATCTAAAGGAATTGGCGTTTATTTTATTACCCAAAACCCTATGGATATTCCTAGTGGCGTTTTGACACAATTGGGACTGAAGATACAACATGCTCTGAGAGCCTTTACGGCCAATGACAGAAAATCTATTAAGCAGACTGCCGATAATTACCCCACTTCTAACTATTATAAAACCGACGAAGTTCTGACTAGCCTAGGAATCGGAGAAGCCTTGATTACAGCACTTAACGAAAAAGGAATTCCCACACCGCTTGTCGCCACTATGATGCGAGCACCAATGGGTAGAATGGATGTTTTGACAGAAAATGAAATTCAAGAAATCAACACCCAATCGAAACTGGTAAAAAAATACAGCGAACTTATCGATCGTGAAAGTGCTTATGAAATACTAATCAAGAAAATTAATACTGCTCAAGAACAAGCTACAGAAGAACAAGAAAAAAAGCAAGAAAACAAAGAGCCAAGTACCGCTAGTGTTGTAGGAAAATCGGTTTTAAAAGTAGTAACAAGCGCATCATTTATAAGAGGTGTTTTTGGCGTACTGTCTAAAATGTTTAGAAAATAAGAGCAATCTAAATTTCAATTTCAGTGGCAAAACTCAATTTCAACTGCGATAGTTTAATTAAAAAAATGTCTGCAACTAATACCAATTAGATTAGTGCCCCAATTATTCGAGAAATGTAAAAGAGTTAAATGCATTTATAACTTGAATCCGCCCACCGATTTTACAAATTTTCACAGATTAACATCAAACCCAATTATAATTAGTGCAACTTATTCATCCTCCCTCCAAGTCGCTCTCCAAAGAAGAGGGGAGCGATTGGGTTATATTATAATTGGGCTCTGTATAATTTGTGAATCCCAATAGCTATCGGGAGCAAAATGGTTGTCAAAAATCAATCAATCAATCAATCATGAACACCTTAACGGATTGTCATATTAATTCAGGAATTCTCACCAGAGATATAAAAGCATCTAAACAAGCTATCGGATTCTTTCTCGAATACTTCTATAGCTCTTGTATTTTCCATTTTATTTTAATGCTTTACAACACCCAATGATTTTTGCCATTGTTATACCAAACCTAATTATAATACAACCCAATCCCTCCTCTATCGAAAAGAGAAAACCTGAGGTGA
>JAYVGE010000516.1:0-2324 GCA_043772515.1 Flavobacterium sp.
CTTTTTTAAATCCATTTAACTTATCAATTACTTTTTTCTTATCGCCATCGGTTACTTTGGGAGTCATTACAATTTGCGCCACTTCCATTTCTGCTCCAAAAACAGGAAGTTGATCTTTGGGGATTCCTTTAAAAAAATTACGAACCTCTTCTGGAGTGATTACTACTGCATCTACAATTTTCTTTTGCATCTCAGACGTTAGCCTATTTTCTTTCAAAATATCAAAGAAATAAGTTCTAAATTCTTCTTCGTTGTTCTTTTTATAATATTGAACCACTTTTTCCATAGACCCGATTTGCTCAATCATCGAATTCAATCGATCATCCATCATTCCCTTAATCTCAGAATCGGTAACTTTGACACTATCTTGCAATGCCTGGTGCGCATACAACTTGTCTTCTAACAATTTACCTAACATCTGGCATCTTGTAATATCTTTTACAGAACCACCTTGACTGGTTATCTCTAAATAAGACTTATCAATATCCGAATCTAATACAATATAATCTCCTACTGTAGCCACAACTCCATCTATCTTCAATTTTTGATTGGATGACGGCAAGAACTTCCTAGCAACAACTGCACTATCTTTAATAATTTCCTGAGCTGTAGTAACTAAACTAGCCAGAAGTACAAGGCTGAAAGTAAGTGCAATTTTAGTATTTATAAATTTCATTGGTATTGATTTTAAAGCTTTTATTAAATTTTGTATTGTTTATTATATAAAAATTAGAACCTTAATTAACTATTTGGAATATAAATCTACCATAACCCAAACATATTTTTTTTCAAATATACACTTTATGAATCAAGAAAAGAATAGATTTTTACAACTAAAGCAAAAAAGTATAAAGCCAACAAAAATAACAATTCGATTACATTATACAAGTTTCTTTATTAGTATTAACAAAAAATTACAACGTACACTTTAACAATAGTAATATCAAGATTATAACAACCCCATACACTAGAATTATCGACTTGCAAAGCCTTAGAAATGCCATTTTTTAGATCATCTAAAGCTTAAAGAATCTCATCTTATAATTAGGGCTCACTATTTTTTTTAATCGCGTTTATAAATAGTACTTTTGCAAACTATTTTATATAAATATGAGTTTTTTAAAAGAAATACAACGTAGAAGAACCTTTGGGATTATCTCCCATCCCGATGCAGGAAAAACAACACTAACAGAGAAGCTACTTCTTTTTGGTGGTGCGATTCAAGAAGCAGGAGCCGTAAAAAACAATAAAATCAAGAAAGGAGCTACAAGCGATTTCATGGAAATTGAGCGTCAGAGAGGAATCTCTGTTTCGACCTCTGTTTTGGCTTTTAATTACAAAGACAAAAAAATAAACATTCTCGATACTCCAGGACACAAGGATTTTGCCGAAGACACCTTTAGAACATTAACCGCAGTCGATAGCGTTATTGTTGTTATTGATGTTGCCAAAGGAGTAGAAGAACAAACCGAAAAATTAGTTGCCGTTTGTAGAATGCGAAAAATTCCGATTATTGTTTTCATCAATAAATTAGACCGAGAAGGAAAAGATGCTTTCGATTTGATGGACGAAGTAGAGCAGAAACTCGGATTAAAAGTAACTCCGCTTAGTTTCCCAATCGGAATGGGCTACGATTTTAAGGGCATATACAATTTATGGGAAAAGAATATCAATCTTTTTAGCGGAGACAGCCGTAAAGACATTGAAGAAACAATAGCGTTTTCGGATGTAAAAAACCCTGATTTAGAGAAAATTATTGGTCAAAAACCTGCCGATACCTTACGAGAAGAGCTAGAATTAATTGATGAAGTATACCCAAAATTCGATCGTCAAGATTATTTAGACGGAAAATTACAACCCGTTTTTTTTGGATCTGCTTTAAATAATTTTGGAGTTAGAGAACTGCTAGATTGCTTCGTCGCTATTGCTCCATCGCCAAGACCTAAAGATTCCGAAACACGTTTGGTCGATCCTACAGAAGAAAAAATGGCTGGATTTGTGTTTAAAATACATGCCAATATGGATCCTAAACACAGAGACCGTCTCGCATTTATAAAAATTGTTTCTGGAACATTCGAAAGAAACAAACCGTATTACCATGTACGCCAAAAAAAGAATTTAAAGTTTTCTAGTCCAAATGCCTTTTTTGCAGAACGAAAAGAAATCGTAGATATCTCTTATCCTGGTGACATTGTTGGTTTGCACGATACCGGAAATTTTAAAATTGGAGATACTTTGACAGAAGGAGAAATGATGAGTTTCAAAGGAATTCCGAGTTTCTCGCCAGAGCATTTCAGATACATCAACAATGCCGATCCAATGAA
>JAYVGE010000517.1:0-14660 GCA_043772515.1 Flavobacterium sp.
TATTTGGGTTCAATACCTATGGAACAACAACAGGCAATCCTGAACTAAAAAACGCAATCAATGGCAGAATCGCTATCAATAAATCAACTGATGACGGAGTAAATGCACTTCAAATTGGAGGTAGTTTAAATATAGGAAGTGTCCCCGAAGGAAAAAGTATTAACAATTTAGGAATTGATTCAGCGGGTAATGTAGTTATTGGAAGCCCCATATTGGAAGCCCCAATCCAAGGATCAACCGTTGGGAACTTAGGAGAAATAAGAGCCGTAGCAGGATATATTTACGTATGTAGTGGCGGGACGGTTTGGACTAGAGCTGCTTTAGCAACTTTCTAAATAATTAAAAAAGATCTTCTACGGAGGCGGGTACTTCGACAAGCTCAGTAACCTAAAAAATAGTCCTCCAACAATAAACACTTCCTACGGTAATTTATTTTTATAGTAACAAAGCAACTGCTTTGGGAGACATTAAGTCTTCTATACTGTGGCTTTGTTGTTTTAAATTATAGAAGAAGGTGCAAATAATAGAATAATGAAACATCAACAACAAAAACGAATGAATTCTTCGTAAAACAGTAAGCAAAAAAAATCCCCAAACATTCAAAAATAACGCTTCCACACTATTTAAATCAGTGCATCAAAGCCCTTGAAAGATATAAATACTCTGTTGGGCTTTGATGCTTTTTTTGATATAAAATTCAGAGGGTAAACTCCGTACAATCAAAGCCTTTATAAAATTCAGTTTTTACAATTAACAAACAACAAAAATATATAAATCAGCAGATTAACTAAAAAAACTTCTACTGAAACTACCGAAAACAGCGATTGTATTTTTACTTTTTTGTATTCTTCTAAACTACTTTTACATCTCTAAAAACCAAACAGAAGTGTTGTTTTTTTACACGCAATAGCAATTTGCAAACTTTTGCTCTTTTTTACAAAAACGACCTCTCTACTATCAAAGGACACTATAATAATCATATTAACAATAAACTAATCATGGATCATACACCAAAAGACTTAGAAGAAACGCCCAAAATACCCGACAAGAGAAATTTTAAAAAGTTTTTTATTCAACAATCTAGAGAAAAAGTTTTCATTAAAAATTTAATATTACTCTATGGTAAGAATTATAAAAACCGTGAGAGCATTCACTAAAGGACAAACATCAAAAAAATAAATTTCATCAAAATCTACTATTTAACTACATAATTAATCAAAATACAATATGGCAACAAATATCAATACCATTCTAGGCTGGTTTACAACAGGTAAAAAACCAACACAAGTACAATTTTGGACTTCTTGGCAAAGTTTTTGGCATAAGGACGAAATAATACCACAAAGTAGTATTAATAATCTTACCAATACTCTAAATGCAAAAGTAGAGAAATCGGAGTTTGAGGCTCACAAAGCAGATGAAGTAGCACACGCTACACTGTTTGGGGTTAAAGAGGACAAAGCAAAAAAAGGCGTTCCCAATGGATATGCCCCATTAAACAGTTTTACCAAATTAGCCAATCAGTATTTAGATATAGTAAACGATCTCGTTACTGGTGGTTCAACTTCTATTTTAAGTGCAGAACAAGGAAAATTACTACAAAACAAAATCAATGACATAAATACCTTGCTGACTTCGGACAATGTGAACTTGGACACTGTTCAAAAAATTGTTGATACTATTGAAACCATTCAAGCTTCGTTGAGTACTATTCTGGTAAACGACCTAACCTCTGGCGGAACTACCAAGGCATTGACTGCTGAAATGGGGAAACTATTGCAAATAAATAAAGTAGACAAAGTAACGGGTGAAAGACTTATTAATGCCAATGAAATCATTAAAGTATTTAATCAATCGGGAACGAACACAGGAGATGAAACTACTACTACTATTAAAGATAAATTAGGCATTACTAAGCTCTCTGGAGTAAATACGGGAGACCAAGATTTGACGGGATTAGAGGTAAAATCAAACAAAAATACCGCCAACGGTTATGCCGGATTAGGAAGTGACGGAAAGTTAATTTCTTCACAACTCCCATCTATTACCATTTGCGACACTTTTATATCCTCCTCGCAAACGGGAATGTTAGCTTTGACAGCTGAAACAGGTGATATTACTGTTCGTACAGATTTAAACAAGTCTTTTATTTTAAAAGGTACAGATCCAAAAGTGCTAGCAGACTGGCAGGAACTGTTAACCCCAACTAGTGCAGTAACAACTGTATTTGGACGAAACGGTGCTATAACAGCTCAAACTGGCGATTATTCAGCAGACCAAATTAACGAAACGGCAACCAGAAAATTTCAAACTACAACCCAAAACGCTCACAATGATGCTACAAGTCCTATTCAAGGTCAATTAGATAACAAACAAACAACATTAATTAGTGGGGCAACCATTAAAACTATCAATGGTGTATCATTACTAGGTTCTGGAGATGTTGCAATTTCTAGTGGTACTACAATAACGGGGAGCTCTAATAAACTAACCAAATTCAATAGTACTAGAAATAATATCATCAATTCAAATATTACAGATACAGGAACTTTAGTTACAATTGATACACCTACTACAATTGATAGCGGTACAATTGATAACAGCGGATTAAGACTAAGTAAGTTACCAACACCAACTGTATTTAGTGAGATTACAGTAGCGACGGGACTAAATCATGCAGTTTCAATCGTATTAGACAATAGTAATACATTTGCATATGAAGCTGAAACTGGTGGAACAGTACGCAAGATTAATATTAGTACTGGAGTTAGTTCCCTATTACCTCTTACTGAATTAACGATTCCTGATGGAACTTATGGCAATACTATATGTATCGACCCAGCTGGTAACTTATATGTCACTTCCAATGCAAAAGTATTCAAAATAGACACATCCAATGTAGTCACCTTGTTAGCAACAATTACAGATTACACAACAGGCATTATTTATGGAATAGACGGTAACTTATATACAATAAGTGTATGGGGACAACTTACTAAGATAACTTTAGCAGGAGCCGTCACAATAATTTCCAATACCTCCTCCCCCACTGCAACGGCTATGTGCCAAGATACCCAAGGTAATTTCTACATAGGAAGTACGAATTACCCAGAGATATATAAAATAGCTGTAGGAACTAGTTCTCCAGTTTTATTCTATACTAATTCAACAGGAGTGATGTCTCTAATTTTGAAAAATAATAATACGTTATGGATTGTAAACAATGGAAGTTCTAACGCCACAGTAGATCCGTTAGATTTAGTTACCAAAACTGTAACTCCTAATGGGATACGACTAAGTGTTATATCTCCTCGAGACGGATTTATAGATAGTAGTGGAACTCTATATGCAATAGGGAGCAAGATGGATAGTAGTGGTTATATACTAGAAAATATAGTTGCACCTAATGCTAAGGTATTAAAAACGGATCAGAATGGTTTGGTTGTAAAAACGACCTATCTTGAAGATGTACAATATGTAAAAGCAGATACCTATGGAAATCCAATTAATGCTCCCACTGTTAGTTTATCTAATGTCGATAATACGAGTGATATCAATAAACCAATTTCTAAAGCTATGCAAATCGCATTAGATCAAAGAATAAAGGAGGTTGTTGAACGAAATGGCTTAGTTATAAATGGCTTGTTAACTAATAAAAACAATGACTATTTTCCAGAATTAGCTTTTAATGAGACCGATTACAATGTTGGTTTTGGATCACTAGACTCCCAACTTTCTGTTTCAAATACAATTGTAGGCAGTCAAAGAATCCCTGTAGAACCTAGTAAAAAATATAAATTTACAGTATCTGTAAAACAAAGAGGTACAAATACAATAGCCGAATTTTATGCAGGATTAGTCCCTTTTGACGAAGATGGATTAGCTATTCCATCGTTTACCTATAATGCGCAACCCAATACATTTACAACTTTGGCAAAAACCTTGGTTGATGGGGCAACAACCATACAACTGACATCTTCTCTAAATTGGAACAATTCACCAACTGCACCAAGTTATCAGAGAGGAATTATCTTTTGGAATTATGCTAATAGTCGTGGTAGGAAATGGAAAGCAGGAGAATACAGCCGTAATGTACATTTCGATTTATATAATGCGGGGGCAATAGTAGAAAATGTGATTACATTGAAAAAACCTTGGGAAGGGGGAGTTATCGAAGCAGGTACAGAATTAAGTAATTCTACATTTGGTCAACCCTATATTTACTTGGGAGCGGCTGGTGTTGTTCCTACTAAAACTTGGCAAACCTACAAAGGAATTACTAGTGGGAGTTCTCCTTTATTCAGTTCCGTGAACTATGGTTTTTTACCCATATCTGCTACTACTGTTTCTGCACTATTTATTCCTAATTCCTTAAACTCTATTAATTCTAAACATTCCGTTTGCGGGATTAGCTTGGTAGATTTAGGATAACACTATTCTTTAAAAGAGAAGACAAAGTAAAACAAAAAAATAATTTATTGTTTTAAAACAAGAGAAGCAATCTAATTAGAATTTTAATGGGTTTGAAATAAAAATAAAATACGGAAAAATCCTAAATAACCAATAGACATGAAATAATGTCGCATTTCAATTTAATTTCTCCCTCTATTTTTGTTAAAAATTATAGTTATAAAATGTGATAACATATCTTTATTATTAGTAATAAACCCTTTAATAAAACAGTAATCCCTCTAGAACAACAAAAAAAAGCTCACATTCTGTTTAAACCAGTGCATCAAAACCCGTTGGAGGATATAAATCTTCTGATGGGCTTTGATGCTTTTTATTTATAAGAATGCAAGACTAAACTCAGCCCGATTAAAGCCAATATAAAATCTAGTTTTTGTAAATATAAGACATAATAAAAACGACATCCAGAGAATACCAACAACCTATAATTCAGTAGTTTCACAAAAAACTACTTTCTACTGAAGCTACCGAAAACAGCGATTGTATTTTTACTTTTTTGTATTCTTCTAAACTACTTTTACACCTCAAATACCAAACAGTAGCGTTGCTTTTTACACGCAACAGCAATTTGCAAACTTTCGCGTTACTTCTTCTAATTTCCTCTAGCGATAATCACATTAACAATTTAAACAGTTACCAATCATGGATCATACACCAAAAGACCTAGGAGAAACACCTAAAACGCCAGACATGAGCAATTTTAAAAACCCTTTGAAAGAGTCCTCAGGCGGAAATATTTCTATTGGGAATTTTACAGTCGCTCCCCTAACAGCATCTCAAAAAACAGAAAGCCTAGCCGAAGCTATAAAAAAAGAAAGCAAGGATAGTGGTATTTAGAACTTGCCTCAAATACCCACGTCTACTTCCTGTAATACCAAAAAAAAATCATAAAAACCAAAAAAAATGCTCGACGAAATAACAATACAAAGACTAAAAGAAAAACACGGTACTGTTTTAAAACTTACCTCAGATGACCAGTTGACAGCAGTCTATTGTAAAAAACCTTCATTCTTAACATTTGTAAACTACCAAAATAAATATAAGGAAAACCCACATGAAGCAATCCTTTTTTTATTTAAGGAATGTGTAATTGAAAAGGACCATTATGATGACGAATTCATGCTTTCTGCAGGAAATGCTATAGTTGCTATGATAAAAAAGGATAGTGAATTTACAATAGATCCAACACCACAAAAAGAGGAATTCAAGAAATCGGCAGCTCTTATTAGAAAAGCTTTTCAGGTAGATCCATACCAATTACCAACAGACGAATTTTATAAATTACTAGAAGAAGCACTGTGGCTACAAAAACACAAAGAGACTAGACTAGAAAGCACGCTCATAACAGCCTTTACTAAAACATTTTCTAACTAAAAAAAAACAATAATTATGGCATTCAATTTTAATGTAAACAAAATTTTAGATACCAAAGACATCGAATATACTGGTATTAACTTTAACGAATCGGAATCGAAAGATTTTATTATCGACAAAACTGGAGGTGAATTTAATTTGCGGGTATTTGCTCCCCTTATTTTTGAGCCGCTGGCAAAAAAAGATCTAGTACTACCTAGTTTGCGTATAGATGCGGTTACGGTCAATCTCAATCGTTCTAAGAATATAAAGAAAGAAAGTATTGAGGGAAGAGACGCTACCATCAAAGAACATATTACCAATGGCGATTTTAGTATTTCTATTGATGGATTGATTGCTAATGAAAAAGGAGATGAATACCCAAAAGAAAAACTTTTCCTTTTGAAACAATTCCTTAATGCGCCCTATTCTTTAAGAGTAACACATGCCATCTTGAACCGATTTGGCATTTACGAACTGGTAATAGATTCCTACGCTATCCCGTCTATTTCTGGCACAAAAAACATTCAGAAATTTACTGCTAGTGCCACATCCGATGAAACTGTAGAACTAATAATGAGAGACAATGCTTAAATTAAATGCCAAAATTAGAGTTTACGAAACCATAAAACTCATCCCAACGCCTAAGTTTTATGAGTTTACCTATGTAAAAAATGTAGAAATAAGCAGTTCTTATAAATCGCTCACCGATACTGCTACTATTGTCATGCCCAAAAAAGTATATACAGACACCAAAACTTTTGATCAAAGCTTATTTACAAATGCAAGCGGGCATGAAAAATCTATTCATGATTTTTTTAAACTAGAAAATTTTGTAGAAATATTTTTAGGGTATGATGGCGATTACAAACCCGCTTTCAGAGGATACATTACAGGAGTACAATCTGATGTAAATGCTACTATAAGTTGCGAAGATGTGATGTATGCTTTCAAAAAAGTAAAAGCGGTAAAAGATGGTGATGTTCAAGACCCGAAAGATACCTTTAATGTGGTGGCAACAAACCCAACTACAAATGTTGAAAATTTTAACCCTAAAACTTTTTTCGAAAAAAGAATCAAAGAATTAAAAATACCTTTTAAAGTAAATGCCCTTGACGAAGCATTAGGAAACATCATGATTAGTAGGAATGACAGTCTCACACAAGTTTTCGAGAAGTTAAAAGACAAAGGAATTCATACCTACTTTAAAATCGAAAAAAAAGGCCCGGTACTCACCATTACCAATAATCCGCAACAGCATACCGCCAAGGAATTAGGCGGTTTTATAGACCGAAATTTCATAAAAAGCCCTTTGGCTGGAGCCGTAGTCAAGAAATTGGTAAACAAAGGACTCGATCTATTAAGTTCCCAATTGAGTGCTATAAGCCTACCTGTTGTTGGTGGTTTTTTAGGAAAAGCACGTTTTAGATTTCGTCATAATATTATAGAAGACAAATTAACCGTGATTAATGAATCTACAAAAAACACCCGAATTCGAGTAGAAAAACACTTCAAAAATTCGAACACGCCCATTCATATCGAATTA
This sequence comes from Flavobacterium sp., assembly GCA_043772515.1. Classification (GTDB taxonomy): domain Bacteria; phylum Bacteroidota; class Bacteroidia; order Flavobacteriales; family Flavobacteriaceae; genus Flavobacterium. Next base: position 7,370 of record JAYVGE010000517.1, read on the forward strand.
GGCGATCCCAATGGGCAGTTAATAAAAACCCATGTTTTGCACGATGATAACGAAGAACTACCCAAAGATCCTGCTACTTTCAAAAAAGCAGTTGCCAAAGCAGCCTCCGAATTGTATCAGTTTGCCGCTTTACGAGCAATGGAATCTAAACCAAGCGGATTAGAAGGTTCTTTTCTCACTTTTGGCGAGCCCTTTGTACGACCTACCGACAAGGTGATTCTTGAAAACGCAAAGGACAAAGAAAAAAACGGCACTTTTCAGGTCGAAAAAGTAGAACGCAGTTATGGAGAAGGAGGCTACAGACAACGAATTTATGTAGGGAGAAGAGTAGAAGCAATTTAATTATAAAAAAATGGAAAATATAAAAGAACTGGTAAAGGATGTCGCCAATAAAACCCAAGTCATCGAAACTTTTGCGGCAAAAGTCATCGAAGTAAACAAAGAGAAAGATGTGTCACATAACCCCGAGGAGACCTTTACGGTAAACGTTATGCGGGCAGATGGTGCCATAATCAAAAACGTACGTTTGAAAGCTTCCATACAAGATACAGAACTAGGAATTGTTACGATTCCAAAAATTAACAGTTGGGTACTAGCATCTGTTATTGAAGGGGTAGAAACTCGTGCGTTTATTTCGCAATATGCTGAAGTCGATAGAATAATTGGGCGAATACAAGCCACGGGCGACCCCAAGTTGTTTCTAGATTATAGTGCCGATGGTAATAAACTGCATATCCGTTATATAAAAACAGAATCTTCGGGAGAAACTAACGAAACCAAAATTACAGATGTCGCCAAAATAGAATTTGATAAAGACCAGAATTTTAAGATTAGCTATTTTGATGCGGAGGAGAAACCGTTGGCAGTTACGCATTTTACTCCCGATAGTCTGGCTACGACTTTTAATTCTATTGAAAAAGGAGAAGTAAAAGAACGTCTAGCCTTGACTGTATCTAAAGAAGCTGTTTCATTGAAATTTAAGAATACCAAGGGAAAAGAATTGAACTCGCTACTTGCTACTCCCGAAAAATATGCTCTTTTATTAAAAAATGATGAAGATAAAAAACAAACTTCTTTGGCAATTGAAAAAGGTAAAATTGCAGGATACCTATTCGAAGAGGATGAACTTAAAAAATTAACTTTTGACCTAAATGGAGAAAGTGATAGCATTCGATTAAAAAAAGATGATAAGAATTTTATTGAACTAAAAGGAAAAACGGCAATTACCATAAAAACAGAAGGTGATATTAACATAGAAGGGAAAAATATAAACATGAAATCTACTGAAACAATAAATATTAATGCTACTAAAGACACTACTATTACTGGAGCTAACGTAAAACTTAATTAATTATGGCTACCAAATATGTGTGTAAGGGAGCCGAATGTAAATGTGAACATGGTAGTGTTCCAAATTTTTTAGAAGTAAATCCCCAAGGGAAAACTTTCATCCAAGGGAAATTAATGGCCACCCATGATGACATGACTTTTAAAAATCCAACTTTTGGAACATGTAAAAACAATCCAAGTTCAGATAAAACCTGTACTCCCATTATAGTTACCAAATGGGAAAACCCTGCAAGTAATGTAACCGAAAGCGGGAAAAAGGCTCTTTTAAAAACTTCGACAACAAAATGTGATTCGTTTCAAGGAAAGATTACTATTACAGATCCATTACAAACTGGATCTAAAATTGTTATATTTGATGATTCTTCACCACCAGTTCTAACACCTTTAGTAAAGCAAATAGTAAGCGTTGACTGGAAAAACGGCAATTTAGACAGCGATATAAATAAAGCCAATATTGGAGACAAAGTAAGCCTAGTTGTAAAAACAAAAAATTATAAAGAGGGAGAAACAGTGGTTGTTGTAATAGATGAAGCCAACGGAAAAGACATTAAAGAGAACACCAAACAAGTAAAATTTAGTGGAGACGTAAACGCTGCTGGTGTTGCTGTCTTGAAAGAAGAAATCTTAATTGAAAACGCAAACGAGTAACTAAAAAATGGATAGAATATTTAGAATAAAAGAAGTGAATGGCGATACTAGTTTTCAAGATAAAAGATTAACTGTATCAAAGAAGAAGATCAATCTTTTGATTGTTTTGGATGATGATAGTATAGCACAATTTAGCGATGTAAAAAATGACATTTGGGTAGTAAAATATATAAGAACATTTGCAGATATTCAATTTTTTAAGGATTTGGGTAACATGTATGAATATAAAAATATTTGTATTGTTCATCATGGTTATACTTATTCCGACCGCTCTTTTAATGAGGGTAATAAAGTGCATTTGGACAGCCTAGTTATGAAGGAAATAAAAAAAGCAATTTTAGCAAATGGAGTGGAACCTATAGAAATTACTGATGAATATGTAATGGAAGTTTTTGAAAAGAGTAAAACGATTACGATATTAAACATTGAATTGCCAGATAAGTCAATAAAGAAAATACAAGGTGTTCCAAAAAAATGGATTCAAGCTTTTTTTAGTTTAAAAATTATGATAAAAGAGCTGTCTGATAATAGTTGTTTATTTTCTGTAGCATGCTGGGAAGCAAAAACTCCTGATTTTTTAATTGAATTAGCCAGTTTTTCAGATAGAAAAATTAAAGTATTTGGAAGTTCTAATTACGTAAAGGTTAGTACAAATAATGAATACAGACAACAAGGAAAAACACTTTGCAGTGGATATGGTTCCATATTAAATAACTTTCTAGTTGCAACTGAAGATTGGCTAAATAGCTCTGGATGGATTTATTACGATTCTGAACACAAAACAATAATTACCACAAACAAAGACTTATGGCTTTATAGTAAGAATCAATCAAAAGTATATGAACTAGTAACTAGAAATAAATCATTAACGAAAGTACAAAGTGATAGATTAGAATATGCTCAACAATATTTTTCAAATAAATGGGAAACATTTTATGTGAAGAAGTATAATAAAAGTAATTTTGATATTTGGAGAAAAGGAGTAGAAGCTAAATATCCAGATTTTAAACAATAAATTTATGAAAACTATGAGAACAGTATTGTATATATGGCTGTTGACTACGACTGTTGCAAGCGGACAGCAAAAGACCTCAAAAACAAAACCACCTGGATTTGAAAATTACAAGTCTCCAATAAAAACTGCTTTTACAAAATTTAATCTTTCAAAACGAATAAATTTATATCCATTTAACAAATCTTCTCAGATAAAAATTATTTCATACAATTTAAATTTTGATGGTAAAATTGAAGTAGCAGCAATAACCAGTGATCTATTAAATAAAAAGAACGAAACAAATACAACAAATCTTACCTACAATATTCCCTTTGAACTACCAAGAAACAATTTAGATTCTCTTTCCCTAGAAAACGTTACCCAAATCAAAACATTAACTATCCCGCAAATAGAAAAAGTATCTGATATATTGTACAACACTTGTTCAAGATTAACCTCTAATTGCTCTGAAACTATTAGAGGTTGTTATTTCCCTAGAAATGCAATTTTGTTTTTTGATGAGAATGATAAAGTATTTGAATACTTAGAAATTTGTTTTGAATGTAAAGTGAAAGAAACATTTAGAAAAATGGAGCATTTAGATTTAAGTGATTATATGTATAAAGATCTAGAACAATATTTTAATGATATTGGGATACAAACTAAATCTTCAAAAAAATGATAACTCTCAAACCAAAAAAACTGCAACAAATTCGTTGTAGTTTTTTTGGTTTTAATTTTGTTTTTTTCTTAACAGTTCTTCCATTTCAAAGAATTTGCTTTCAAGCGCATGAAGTTTTTCATAAATACTGATCGGATCTGGCATTTGTTTAGAAGCATACATACTGGCATACCAAACCTCCAAAATATCTTCGGCATAAATGGAATACATGGGGTAATTTCCGTCTCTGTTATCCGATTTGAGTATTAATTTTCCATTCTCCTTAATCCTGTTTAAAACCCTTTTTACAACCACCCCGTCATTCTTGCTGATAATAACATAGATTCTACCATCCAATATATCATCAAAATTATCGACATATTTTCCAAAAAGAAAATCACCGTCATGTATCGTTGTTGCCATAGAGTTTCCTTTTATTTCGAAACATCTATAGGTTCCATTCTTTAGCATTGGCATGCTGAATGCGGGGAGGCTCTCCATATATTCCGGATCACAATAGCCGTCTAAATACCCCGCACGTGCCTTCACTCCAATAAAATTAATATTCTCCTCTCCCTTATCATTTACCATTATAATCTTTGGCAGTTTTAAACTGATTGTACTATTTGTCTTTTTAACAAAAATGTCCTCTCCGTCTCCAAAGAAATATTCGGGGCTTACATTACAATGGGTTATTATACTATTAATCAGATCAAAACCAGGTTTTGTTCTTTTTCTATTTCCATCAGATTGTAATCTGCCGTTAGTGATACTGTCAACAGTAGTGCTGGTTACACCAATTAACTTGGCAAATGAGTTATTGTTTAACTTCATCTCATCTATAATACGTTTTATTTTAGTATGTATTTCCATATTGCAATCGCCTTTAATATTGTGTAATATGTTTTACTTTACATGAGAAACTCCACTATATGTTGTAAAATTAACTAATATATAATAAACAATTGTGATATTTGCTGTTTTTTTAAAATACATAGCTAAAAAAAACTAATTATCAGCATATTGTAAGTTTTTATATTGTTAAATCACCATAATGTCACGACTAAACAAATATCTCATATTACTGAAACTATTGTTTTTTTATGTAATATGATAATGCTTATTTAAGTCATATGTTTGATATTTGCTTAAAAATAATCCAACATATGATTTTAAAAGAATTTTATAACGAGAAAAAGAGCGCAATTCAAACGGAGTTTACTTCTAATGCGCTAACAGTTCATCTTTACAGTGATGCTATTTTCAAAACTGCTATTGCAACACCCATAGCAATGTTTAAATATGACACTATAACTTGGGAAACATCCTCTGAAAAAACCTATAAAGCAGACGTGTCCTTTTGTTTATACATCGTACTGCCTGTTGGTACTATTTCTTCAAAAAGCTATGAAGATGTTTTTGAAATTGCTCATCGTATAGACAAAGCCGTACTCTCTAATAGCAACAGGAATGCCTTTATTGATACCAATTCAACGTTTAAGATACAAGAAAAACAATGTACTAATGAACATGACTATTGGGATAAAAATAACTACTTCATCTGGAAAATCACTTACAAAACTACATTAATTGAAACTACATTAAAAAAGAAATATATCCTTTTCAATAATGGGCTAAGCAATGATGTATTAGAAGAGATGGGCTATAATTTAACTTCTGACATTATAGCAATAAATCACACTAAACTTGAAGAAGTAATAGATCTAAGCGTAAAAGAAAATTAATTCCCCTTTTTATTTATATAGACTCCAAAATCTTGATAAAATTTCATTTAATAATAAAGCAAAATAAAATTTCAACAATAGACAAAACACTTATAAAGCAATAAATAAAACCTATCAATCAACACCTTTTAAACTTTAAAAATGAAAAGAAGCAGAACCCTTTTAGACAAAAGAAGAGATTATGTAATAAACTATCTTAATAGAAATCAAGCCAAACAAATGAAAGTTGTAGTCTCCGAACTTTCTGATGCTTTATTCTTAACAGAGCGTACTATTTATACCATTATAAACGAAGGACTCTCTTTGGCAGCTACAGCTTAAAGCATTGAAACTACAGTCTTTGATAACCAAAAAAATTGGAATAGCCAACCCTGAGTCTTAAATTTGTTCCCGCTAGCACAAAACAATTTTACCTCAAGGTCTAGAAGTAAATCCCAATTTATAAGGACTCGTTATCATAGACAGTCCAAACACCAATTCCTCATAGGAATTGCAATTTAAATACCACACCAACAAACAGTAAACAACTAACAATGATAAGATTAACAACTTATCACAGCCATTCTTTTGCCTTTTTTTAACGAAAAATCGAACTAAATTTTAAACAATTAAACACAAATATTATGAGTACATTAAACGATGTAGTGATTACCAAACTATCAGGCGGATTAGGAAGAAGAACACCAGACCAGGACATGGTTTCAGGGTTACTTTTTGATGGAGTTGTAACTACAAAACTAGCATTAAACAAAGTAGAACGTTTGGCTTCCTTAGAAGATGCAGAAGCATTAGGAATTACATCTGATTATGATGTTAATGGACAATCTGCTTACTACCAAATTCAACAATTTTTTAGAATGAATCCTTCTGGAGACTTGTACATTATGGCTACCGAGGGGAAAACATATCAAGAAGTTGCTGAAAAAGCAATGGATATGCAGGAACTAGCAAACGGAAATATTCGTCAGATGGCGATTATCTTTTCTAAAGAAACAGAATTCTCAGCAACAGAAGACGCAGTGAGAACAGCACAAACAAAAACGGCACTTGCTTATAAAAGCTATATGCCTTTTGAAGTTATCCTTGAAGGAAAAGGATTTAATATTGATAAAGCTCCTTCTTTAGCCCAATTAAACGCTGAAAACGTATCGGTAGTAGTGGCGATGGATGTTGAAAAAGCAACTTTTAAGCGAGAAGGTGAAACGGTATCTACATACAAAAACACCGCAGCAGTAGGAATGGCATTAGGTGCTATCTCTAGAGCAAAAGTATCTGAAAACATTGCTTGGATCGAAAAATTTAACCTTACGGGTGAAGGTTTTGCCAAAGCGGGTTTTGTAGGCGGAAAAGAAATCAAAACTTTAGGGACTTTAAGCACCTTAAACGAAAGCAGATACATTTTTGCTAAAACACATACTGGTTTAGCAGGTGTTTATTTTAACGACAGTCATACTTGTACTTCTGGTACTTCGGACTTCGCTTATGTAGAGAGTAACCGTACCATCAACAAAGCAACTCGTTTGTTGCGTACTGCCTTATTACCCAAATTGGCTTCTCCGGTTTTGGTAGATATCGACGGTAAATTACCACAATCCGTATCAAAAAGTTTTGAAGGTTTATGCAGAGCAGCACTAGAAGGCATGGTAGCCAACCAAGAAGTGTCGGTTTTTGATGTATATGTAGATCCAAAACAGAACATTTTGGCCACTTCGGAATTAAGAGTGAAGGCAGAAATTACTCCAATCGGGACAGCACGTAAAATTATGGTCGATTTAGGATTCAAAAATCCTTTCGGAATTGACAAAGCATAATAGATTTTAATCTTTTATAATTCACAAACAATAAAAATTCACACATGAAATCGCCATGAGTCATTCGGCGTAATTAAAAAGT
>JAYVGE010000518.1:0-2309 GCA_043772515.1 Flavobacterium sp.
GTTACCAAACAACAATTGGATCAGGCAAAACTAGCTTTGACTAATGCAGGAGCAAACTTAAAGCAAGCAAACATAAACGTGGGCGATACAAAAGTAAAAGCGCCAATTAAAGGTTTTATCAATAAAAAATACATTGAGCCAGGTTCTATTTTGACCGGTATGCCTGCAACAGCAATGTTTGATATTGTAAATGTTTCTAAATTAAAATTGAATGTTACGGTAAACGAAAACCAAGTAGCCAGCTTGAAAACAGGAAACACTGTAAATGTAACTTCTAGCGTATTTCCCGATAAATCATTTGCTGGGAAAATTACTTTTATCGCTGCAAAAGCAGATGAAAGCTTGAATTTTCCAGTAGAAATTGAAATCGAAAACAACTCCAGTAACAGCCTGAAAGCTGGAATGTACGGAACTGCCAATTTTGGTTCTAAACAAAAACAACAATTAAAACTAGTGCCTAGAAATGCTTTTGTGGGAAGTGTGAGTAGTAACGAAATTTTTGTAGTTGAAAATGGTATAGCTAAATTGAAAAAAGTAACTTCTGGAAGAATCTTGGGCGATTTAGTAGAAATAGTTGATGGATTATCTGATGGAGATACTGTAATTGTTACAGGACAAATTAACCTACAAGACGGTAATACAGTAGAAATTATTAAGTAAAAGTAAAAGTAATTAGTGATTAGTAAATAGCAATTAGCTACAAACTAAACTTGCATTCAGGGCTAATCACTATTTACTAATCACTTATCACTCTTTAAAAGAAACATATGAAATTAGCAGAAATATCCATAAAACGTCATTCGTTAGTAATTGTACTCTTTGCAATTCTAACCCTTGGAGGACTGTTCAGTTATAGCCAATTAGGCTACGAATTGATTCCAAAATTCGAACAGAACGTAATTACAATTTCAACGATTTACCCGGGAGCTTCTCCAGGTGAGGTCGAAAATACGGTTACCAAAAAGATTGAAGATGCGATTGCTTCATTAGAAAACATCAAAAAGATTGATTCTAAATCCTATGAAAGTTTGTCTATTGTGTCGATTTCTTTGACTTCAACAGCCAAAGTCGATATTTCGATGAATGATGCGCAGCGAAAAATAAATGCCATCATCAGCGACTTGCCCGATGATGCCAAAACACCTTCGCTTACAAAATTCTCATTAAGCGATTTGCCGATTATGACTATTGGTGCCAATGGGAAAATGGATGAAGCGGCTTTTTATGATTTAATTGATAAAAAAATTACTCCCGTTTTATCCCGTGTTCCCGGTGTAGCACAAGTTAATATTATAGGTGGACAGGAACGTGAAATTCAGGTAAATCTTGATGCTGTAAAAATGCAGGGTTACGGACTTTCGGTTCCACAAGTACAACAAACTATTTTGACATCCAACCTAGATTTCCCAACAGGGAATATTCAAACTCGTGATCAAAAAATATTAATCCGTCTTGCGGGAAAATATAAAAATGTAGAAGAATTACGAAACTTAGTGGTTTCGTCCAAAGACGGAATTCAGATTCGTTTAGGAGAAATTGCAGATGTACAGGATGCTCAGAAAATTGCAGAAAAAATTTCGAGAGTAGATCAAAAAAGTGCCATAATTCTTCAGGTAATTAAACAATCGGATGCCAATGCGGTAGCAGTAAGCGAACAATTGGTAAAAACCATTCATAGTCTGGAAGCAGATTATAAAAACAATGCTTTACAATTGGATATTGCCAAGGACAGTACCGTTTACACTTTGGAAGCGGCAGATTCTGTAGTTCATGATTTATTGATTGCAGTAGTGCTGGTTGCTTTTGTAATGTTGTTTTTCCTGCACAGTATTCGAAATTCATTGATTGTAATGGTGTCGATTCCGTCTTCATTAATTGCAACCTTTATCGGGATTTATTTGATGGGTTACACGTTAAACTTAATGAGTTTATTGGGATTGTCCCTTGTGGTCGGTATTCTGGTCGATGATGCCATTGTGGTATTGGAAAATATTTACAGGCACATGGAAATGGGTAAAAGCCGAATTCGTGCTTCTTATGACGGAACAGCCGAAATTGGTGGAACAGTAACTTCTATTACATTGGTAATTGTGGTGGTATTTTTGCCAATTGCTATGAGTTCCGGATTGGTATCCAATATTATCACGCAATTTTGTGTGACCGTAATTATCGCGACTTTATTTTCACTTCTAACTTCGTTTACCATTATTCCATGGTTATCATCTCGTTATGGAAAATTAGAGCATATTGAAGGTAAAAACTTATTTGGAAAAATTATCCTAGGGTTCGAAAGTTATTTAACTCGTTTT
>JAYVGE010000519.1:0-5514 GCA_043772515.1 Flavobacterium sp.
ATTTCGTCACCTGCTTTAAAAGAGCGAAGCAAACAATCTGTAGCCGCCAATCCGGATGCAAAAGCCAATCCTCTAGTTCCGTTCTCGATACTGGCCAATGCATTTTCGAGCGCAGATCGTGTTGGGTTTGCCGCCCTACTGTATTCGTAGTCTGAATGTAGTGGTTTACCTGGACTGGTTTGAATAAATGTCGAGGTTTGATAAACAGGAGGCATTACTGCTCCTGTACTTGGGTCGTGGTGCTGGCCACCATGTATGGTTTTGGTATTGAATTTCATAATTTATACTTTTTTACAAAGGTAATTTAGTTTAGAATATATAGGCAAACGACAACGTTATTTTAACATTGATTCTTCCTAAAGAATTCCATCACAAGAAGTGTTGCTTTGGCGCACTGATCCAGATAACAATGGAATGTGCTTTACAGATTTAAACAGATTATTATATCAAATAAGTGACTGTAGACAAGTTTCTAAACAAATTTTTTAATACTCATTAAAATCCCGGTATGAACGGCTTCATGGTAATTATTAAAAGACAAAGCATCCTTGAGATTTTTCATTGTAAACCCTGTAGATGTGGTATATTCCTGAAAGGTTTTGAAGACTTCATTTTCAAAATCGACTTTGGTCTGTTCGATTGTTACAAATAACACAGACCGAATCTCATCTACTTCCTCTTGAGTTACATCCTGTTCTGGCTTGGCTCCATTTTTGTATTTAAGAACCATTTTATCAGACACCATCATCGGCAAACCCGATAATCTGTATACCAACATTTGCTGCACCACCACAATGTGCCCAATATTCCAAATTAAATTATTACTAAATCCTTCTGGGATTTTGTTGAGTTGTGCCAAAGTATACTTGTCTAAAAATTGAAGCAATCCTTTTCTACTTGTTGCGCTGATGCTGAATACTTGATCCATAGTTTTAAATTTTAATGAAAATAATAAATTCAAAGGTTAAATAAATTTTCTGATACTCATCATTACTCCAGTATGTAGCGCTTCATGATAGTTATTAAAAGAAATAGCATCTTCAATACTTGTAATCGTAAAGCCTATAGAAGTCGTATATTCCTGATAGTTTTTGAAAATACTACTGTTAAAATCGGCTTCGGTTTGATCAATGGTTTCAAAAAGCAAAGACTGGATTTCTTCTACATCGGCCCGAGAAACAACTCCGTTTGGTTTGGTTCCGCCTTTGTATTTTTCGAATATTTCCCCCGAGATTCTCAACGACAATCCCGAAAATTTATAAACCAATCGTTGTTGCGTTACCACAATGTGAGCGATGTTCCAAATCAAATTGTTATTAAATCCATCCGGAATTTCATTCAATTGATCTAAAGTAAAATTTTCTATAAACTGAGACAGTACTTTTCTGCTCGTTCTAGTAATATCGAATGTTTTGTGCATTTTTTTACTATTTCGAATTTTTTGATAAAATTAAACATTTTAAGTATCAAATGATTTTCTTTGCAATTAGAAATTAAAAAACATGAACAAAATATACTATCTCGCTTCTTGCGATACTTGTCGAAAAATCATAAAAACGCTTCCGAAAGACCATGATTTGGTTTTTCACGACATTAAACAAAACCCAATTACCGTTGAAGAACTCGAAGAAATGTACCACCTATCTGGAAGTTACGAAGCGTTGTTTAGTAAAAAAGCCGTACTCTATAAGTCGATGAATTTAAAGAACAAATCTCTTACCGAGGATGATTACAAGAAATACATCTTGGAACATTATACCTTCTTGAGCCGACCTGTTTTTATCATAAACGACAAAATATACATTGGCAATACCCAGCAAAACATGTTACAAGTAATGAAAGCTTTCGTTTAGGATAAACAGAAAGAATTTGTCTAGTATTGAAATGAGCCTAGGAATTCGTTTTTAGTATTAGCCGTGTTTTCTCTTTTATTTTAAAATCTGCAAGTGACACTCCATTTTGCTTGAACATTAATTGAAAAAAAACCTAATGCAAACTAAGACAATTATAATTTATTCATCTGTCGATGGTCTGACCAAAAAAATTTGTCTTTATATAAAGGATATTTTAATTCAGAATAATCATTTGGTCGATCTATTTTCGATTACCGATTTTAACCAAAAAATCACAGTGTTTGACAAAGTAATTATAGCGTCGAGCATACGATATGGGAAACATAATGAACAAATAGAGAAACTTATAAAAGAAAATTCCGTACTTCTAAATTCAAAAAAAACAGCGTTTATTTCTGTAAATTTAGTCGCACGCAAAATTGAGAAAAGCAAACCCGACACAAATCCTTATGTTATAAAATTTTTTGACACCATCGAATGGAAACCAACTCTCGTTGCTGTATTTCCTGGGAAATTAGATTATAACCTTTACTGTTTTAAAGATAGAATTTTAATAAAATTAATTATGCTGCTAACAAAAGGTCCAATTAATTCAAAAACTGCTATAGAATACACTAATTGGAATACCGTAAATAAATTTGGCATAAGAGTTTCCGAAATGTAAAAAGGTCCCAAATAACTTCGTCAAATTTTGCACGCTTTATTTCAAAACCTTTACTTAGTAAATGTTTTGCAAAATTCGAATATTTTTAAAAGGAACTAGGGCAAACACATTTAAACTATTTCGTAACCATTCACATAATTCAATACAAAATACGCAAAATGGTTGTACTAGAACCTTAAAAGCATTCGCCTTGAAAGTGACTATTCTAAAACGAAACCCGAAACACTTTTTTCTTATCTTTACACTCTAAATTTCAATGTCATGAGTTTACAAATCATTCAAAACGAAAAAGGAAAACCAGCGGGAGTTTTTATTCCAATAAACGAATGGAAACAAATGAAAGCAATGTATGAAAATCTGGGAAGAGCCAGAACAAACAAATGAAGAAATCTTAAACAATATCCGACAAGCTGTTGAAGAAATGAAGCTGATAAAAGCGGGGAAACTAAAAGGAAGACCTCTTCAAGAACTTCTAGATGAGTTATAAAATAATATCCATTCCAACATTTGACAAAGAACTAAAATCATTGTCAAAAAAACATAGGTCTATCAAAATAGATCTAGCACAACTTGGAAAACAGCTATTGGAAAACCCAAAAATGGGCGATGAAATTCTCCAAAATTGCTACAAGATTAGAATGTCGATTACCCCTAAAGGGAAAGGAAAAAGTGGAGGTGCTAGAGCAATTACCTATATTTATATCCAAGAAGAAACTGTTTATTTACTTTCTATTTACGATAAATCAGAACACACTACTATTTCGGATGCCACTATTGGGGAACTGATAAAAAGCATCGATTTAGAGTAAAAAACTCAACCTCAACCATTCTCCAAAAGAGAGGTGAGATAGAAATTTAAAAATCCAAAAAAATTTAAAGTGTCAAAAAGAAATCTAGCCTTAATTGGCGCAACCATCGTTTCCATAATTTACGGCATTACTTTTACCCTTGCCAAGGATGTAATGCCAAAATACATCGATGCCTACGAATTTATCTTATTACGAGTTGGTGGCTCAGTACTTTTATTTTGGTTGGTTTGGTGCCTGATGATTCTTTTTGATACAAGAAAAAAAGAAAAAATAGATCTAAATGATTTTCCTCGCATTATTGCCTCTGCATTTTTTGGTGTAGCCTTTAATATGTTAACTTTTTTCAAGGGATTGAGTTTAACCTCCCCTATTTCGGCGGCCGTAATTATGGTAACTACACCCATGATTGTTTTGGTGCTTTCGGCAATAATCATGAAAGAACGCATGCAGAAACGCAAAGTGATTGGGATTATTCTTGGGCTTATAGGAACTGGTTTTTTGATCCTTTACGGAAAATCTATCGGGAGCGCCACCAATGCCAGCTTGGGTAATTTATTGGTTTTGGTCAATGCCATTTCCTATGGTTTTTACTTAATCATCGTCAAAAAATTGATGCATAAATACAACGCTTTTACCTTTGTAAAATGGATTTATTTATTTGGATTCCTCATGGTTTTGCCTTTTGGCTGGAGCCAATTTGCCACAGTTGATTGGACTATTGTACCAACGGATATTTATTGGAAAATAGGTTTTGTAGTAGTAATTTCAACCTTCATAACCTATTTACTGAATTTACTTTCGATGAAAGAATTAAAACCAACTACCGTAGCCGTATTTATCTACTTACAACCTTTGTTCGCCACTGTTTTTGCTATTAGTTTGGGTAAAGACGAACTGAGTTGGGTCAAAATAGGTTCCGCTATTTTGGTGTTTTCTGGGGTTTATTTGGTAACAATGAAAAAAAAATAGTACTAAGTCTCATTTTTCAGTCCGTCACTGAGACAGGGTAAACACATGAGCTAATATTGAATAAAATTCGACACAGATTTCACGAATTTTCACTGATTAATTTGTGAAATCTGTGGAATCTGTGTCGAATATGGACTATGATAAATATATTGTCAAGAAAACATTCTTCTAATGAATTATTTTCTTACTCATCCGTTTGCTCTGAGTACTGAGACTGAAAACTGAGACTGAAAACTTTTTTCTTATCTTTGACCTCTTTTAGAAAACAATTATGATACAATCGATGACGGGTTTTGGTAAAGCCACTTTGCAATTACCATCCAAAAAAATTACAATAGAAGTAAAATCCTTAAACAGTAAAGGTTTAGATTTAAATGTTCGAATGCCTTCGCTTTACCGCGAAATGGAATTGGGGCTACGCAACCAAATCGCCCTGAAACTGGAAAGAGGTAAAGTAGATTTTTCTATTTTTATCGAAAGTACGGCAGAGCAAACCACCTCCAAAGTGAATGTGCCAATCGTAAAAGCCTACATCAACCAATTGAGAGAAGTCTATGCCGATGCCGATGAAACCGAATTGATGAAAATGGCGGTTCGTATGCCCGACACTATGAAAATAGAACGTGACGAGATCGATGAAAATGATTGGATTCAGATTCAGACCGTTATCGAAGAAGCGTTGCAAAATATCCTGACTTTCAGAAAAGACGAAGGAAAATCACTAGAAAACGAATTTCAGTTGCGAATCGGAAACATTCGCCAATACATGACTGAAGCTTTGGCACTAGACCCAGAGCGTGTTCAAGCCATAAAAGACCGTTTGCAAACTGCCATCACCGAATTGAAAGCAAATGTAGATGAGAACCGTTTTGAGCAAGAATTAATCTATTACCTAGAAAAACTAGACATTACCGAAGAAAAAGTACGCCTCACCAATCATCTTGATTATTTCTTGGAAACCATCAACGGAACGGAAGCCAACGGTAGAAAACTAGGATTCATTACCCAAGAAATGGGACGTGAAATCAACACTATGGGATCTAAATCGAATCACGCACAAATGCAAAAATTAGTGGTGCAGATGAAAGACGAATTGGAAAAAATTAAGGAACAGGTATTGAATGTACTATAAAGTCATCCTGCAAGGTTTTTTTTAACCTTGTAGGTTTCTTATTTAAAACTATACCTACAAGGTTAAAAAAAACCTTGCAGGAAAAGC
>JAYVGE010000520.1:0-5505 GCA_043772515.1 Flavobacterium sp.
GTATTTGGATTTGTCGTACCAATGCCTACATTATCATTAACGGGAAATACATTTTGTCCAAAACTAAATGATGAGACTAAAATGGTTGCTAGAAAAGTAATTTTTTTCATAATTTTTTTCATAATTTTTATTTGATGTTTTATTATCGTTTTTGGTTAAACCCCATTATTCTTCTGTAGAATCACCTCTACAAACAATTGGTCTACATTCGTTTTATAATTCTTTTTTTTTATGAAATTCAAATGTTTTATACTGCCAAGAGAAGGATTGTTTTCTATTTTATTAAGCAATGCCAAGCAACCGTTAAAGGAACCTTCCAAAGAAAAGATATAGCTTGTAGCTACAAATTCTTTTTCGGTTATGATATGCGGTTCTTTAAAATCTATAATTTTTAGATGATAAATATCGCTGTAAGTATTTAATTGTTTTAATAAATCGTTTTGAAAAGATTCTGTTGCAGTGATGTTATACTGGGATAATACAAAATCCAATTGCTTTTCTTTTTGGAGTAACTGATGTGCCAATTTAGGAGAGCTATTGTTGCTAGAAATCAATTCATTTTTAGAATGATAGTCCTTGTAATAAAAAAGGGTATTTGAAATTGCAAAGCAGTAGCAAATGTATAGTACTAGAAGAAAACCAAATATCAGAATTTTATTTTTCCTGTTTAATTTCATTTTATTTCAATATTAGTTTAATAGAAAATTCTGTTTCATTCAGGTCATTTTTTCCAAAACGGGTGATTACAACCTGATCAATCCATTTCAATTGTTCTATTACTGCGATCCAATGGGTAAAAGCTTCATTGTTTATAGTTGTTCCAGAAAGGGCAACTGTTTTTTCTTGAATTATAATAGATTCCTCGGTTTTAATTTTTTTATCTAAAGGATGATAAATCAATTCGGTTAGCAAAATAGATTGCGGAATTCTTTTGGTAATTTCATTGATAATAAGCGAACTTTGTGAGGATGTTATTGCTACAACATTTTTTACTTTTTGTTCTTTAGATACTACCCTTTTTTTTGTTTTTGCTACTTGTTCAAGTGATGATTTGCTGAGCAAAAGACTTTCTGAGGTTTCTTGACTCAACGTGTAATAATGTGTAAAAGCGAAAAAGTTAATTAACAAAATGGTAAGCAATATACCAATCATTATCTTTATTGCTTTCGAAAAAAAGCTGTGCTGCTTGTAATTTTCATAAAGTTGGTGGCTATGAATTATTCCGGTTCCAGTATTGTAGGTAGTATTTAATAACAAGCGCAGTATTCCCGCGAAAGGTAACACATGACTGTTTTTTACGGCAAGTCCGTTGATGTTGTAAGTAGCTCCCAGATTTGAAGAAGAAGTAGCGGTAATTGTTTGATTTTCTTCTCTCCAACAAATAGTCTGATGATTGGTAAACAATTCCTTTTCTTCTGTATAATTCATTAATTCAGCAATAGAACAAGCACCAAGGCTTATACCAGTAATAGAAACTCCTTGTTTATGGTAATGGGATAAAATTTTATCTACATAGATTTTTCGACTAATGGCGATGATGGATTTGGTTTTTAATCGCCAGATTTCGAAGTAGAATTCATCCCAATTGGTATTTGGAAATGCTTTGTGTAGCAGTTTTTCATCGGTAGAATCGATGGCTAGAATTTCTTTTTGAATGACTTGATTGGTGTTGATAACAAGGAAAAAAGGAAGCTTTTTGTCCCATTTTTCAGGAAATATTTCTGTATAGGTAACTTTATCTTTTTTAACTATCACTAACTCTTCTTTTTTCTTTTCAATCAATAGAACAGCAATTTGCTCCTGATTATTCAAAGAAAAGTGTTCAATGCCAATGTATTGTTTGCCAAGCAAGAGTTGGGTTAAAGAAGGTAGAGCCATTAGTAGATAACGGTAGGTTTAATTAAAACAGTTAATTTTTTATTAGAGGCCTCATGGCTTCTAGAGCTAAATAACCATTTGATAATAGGTATTCTTGATAACAATGGAACTCCAGTGCTCGAGTCACTTTTAACGGATTCTTCCAGGCCACCCAACACAATTAGATCTTGATCTTTTACTCGAATGATAGAGGTAAATTCTCTAGAAAACATTCCTGGAGGAGCATTTTTGTCAATTTTAATACCGTTAAATCGGGACTGTATTACTTTGATATCCATTGTTATATCTCCATTTCCAGAAACCAAAGGCATTATAGTAACCGATAAATCGGCATCGATGGGTTGGTAGTTTTTTACTTCGGAAGTTTGCGGAATCTGAGAACCATAAAAATTTTGATTGGTAACAACGTAATAGGTAGTTTCTCCGATAGACAAAAAGGCTTTATGCCCATTCAATGTTGATAATTTTGGAGAAGAACGAACTTTTAAGTTTCCGTTTTTTTCCATTGCTTTTAGACTTATGTAAAAATTAGGGGTGACGCTACCGATATTTGCGAAACCAAAATTATTAATTATTTTATTTATGGTTTCTGTTCCCAATGCTATGTCAACTACAGGGAACACCGTTCCTTTTGTTTTGACTGGTTTATCGCTAATTCCAGCATCAATTCCTGTTTCTATAATAGCACTTGTATTTACTTCAACGAGCATTACTTCTATTAATATAACTGGAACTGCTTTATCGATGTATTTCAAGAAGGATTCAAAACGGTTAATGCTGGCTTCAGGTCCATTTACTAGAAAACTATTCAATTCTTTATCGATTTTTATGTCTAAATCTTTTTTTATTTCATCAGGAAAAATGGATAAAATAGAAGTAGAAACAGAAGTATTACTACTTTCAGAGTAAGAATTGTTATTTTGAGGTTGATAATTTGAGTTGTTTTTTGACTCGTTCGAAGATGAAGACGATGAAGAAAAATTAGAATTAGTATTTATCCTTCCGGCATTTCTTCCTTCTTTTGAAGGATCACTTAATAGTTCGATCGAGCGATGCATTAAGGGAATCGATTTGATGTTTCTAACTACTAATTGGCTTTTGGTGCCAAAATAATAAATAGAGCCACTTTTCATAAAAGTATAGTTATCTCCTGTAGAAACAGGAGGTACATCATTGTTGTACTGCGATTGTGATGCGTTGTTTGATGAGGCTTTGTTTTCAATTTTAGTCTCAAATAGTTTTGCCAAAAGTGCGTCAAATGTAATGTTTTTTGCTTTAACAGTAGCGTTTCCTGCGCTTTCTAATGGGCTTGAAATAAACATGTCAATGTCTAATTCATTTCCGATATCATAAACAATACTGGAAATAGGGGTGTTCTCAAAATCTACACTCAATGTCTTCTTATCAGGATCAATCACAGTAAAGAAAAAGTTTGATTTTCTGGAACGTTGAGGTTTATTTTGTCTAAGAGCCGTACTATTACTTTTATTAGCACTGTTTTCAGGAGAATAATTACCTTCTAATTGGTCAAAAACATAGAAGTTGTCTCTGGATTTGGTTACGATTAGATTATTTGAAAAAGCTAGTTTATTTAGTGCGGCATCAAAAGGCCCCGCTAGTTCGAGCGTCTCGCTCGGACACGCAAGCCAAGACAAAGGATGAGGCATAATAAAAAACCGAGTGTAATGGTTTGTTTAAAGTAGCAAAAAGCCCCGAAATCGGGGCTTTTTGCTATTTTAAGAAAGTTGCTGTTGCAAATTAACTTTTAAAATAAAAGCATCCAGAAACTCTTTAACGAGTGATTTTTTTTGGTCGTTTAGTTTTTCTACTTTCTCGAACTGTAATAAGAGTTCGTTGTCTTGAATATTTTTTTTTTGCTTTGTCTTGAATCGTTCCGTTGAGCAAGTAATCGGGCGACATTAAAAATGTATATACTTGTCTAGTAAAAAATAGCCTGATTTAGTGAAGGCGCTGAAAAAGTCCTTGTAGAATTAGATTTCACTGAAAGAGTAGAAAAACAATATTTTCTACTCTTTTTTTACTAAAGATGAGGGAGGTAAGTGAAACTCGAATTTTACTTGATTACCTTAAAATGTCTAATTACTAAAAAGAGATTTTTTTTTTTAGTACCCTCATTAAATCAGGCTATTTTATAAATCTACATACGGATTCTCGATGTAAAAACAAACCAACCAACGTATGGTTATCTTACTTTTTATTCTCCATCAATTGATTGTTCCTGTTCTACTTTATAATGGAAAGGACATCCTTTTTCCGTATTTTTTTTCTTGTTGAGTTCTACAGAAGTTGAGACCGGTCTTCTTCGGTGTTGGTCTTGTATGGTTGGAAATACCGAGGTAAAGAAGTTTGTCCAGCCACCTGTTCGAATGCGCAATAAATCATATTGCTCGGGTGAATCTACCGCTTTTGTGAAGGTATCTGGGGCGGCCACTGTCACGGTTAGGATGTTGGAAGACTGTCCTTGGGCGAATTGTTTCATTATTTCAACCAGTTTTTCGACAGGAAAGTTTTCATCAATGTTAAAATCGGTAGGGGCGCCGTCGGTCATCATATCTGTACCCGTGCCTTCAAAACCAGCGAGGGACTTCTCGAAGCTTGTTTCTTGGTGTTCGATAGGTAAATCGGCAGGACTTGGCGCTGGACTTAAGTCGGACGCTATGGTAGTGCCCAATCGTCTACCATCGGCACTGGCTCCATTCCATGAACCCATTTCCACATGGTTTTCGAACGTTCCCACACCCGGCTGGATCTGGATTCCAAAAGGAAACTCTTCCGAACCAAAACGAGTCGTCATGTCTTTTAGGGTTGCATACAATTGCGACCAAGGTTCGGTAAAGGTTTGCATTGCAATTTTAGCGACGTTTTCCACTATCGTATTTCCGAAAGTATCAATTTCCTGATGACCTCTTCCATAACGCGGTAAGGCTAGAGCAATTTCTCTTAATTGTTTGAAACGTTCGGAACGGGACGCAATTCGGGATTCTCCGACTAAGTTGCTGATAAACGGTTCGGTCATTTTATATCCCCAATCGCAGCACAGGCATTCTAAGAGTTCAGGTAATGTGGTTACGGCGTTTTTATCGTCGAACACTATTGTTTTTATGGCATATAAAGAATTGATTGTGGAGCTCAACGAGACATAGCAAGGCCCATAGATGTTGTATTTTGCACCTCCACTATAAAAGTCCTGCCCTTTTGCCAGACAGTCATCCATAAGGATATTTAGAATTGGGGACGGGCAGAATTTGGTGTTGGCACCATAACTCATTAATTGACCGTTGAATGCCTTGCGGTTTAGTAATTCGAAGTGTTGAAAATAGAGTCCCACCAATTCGTCGAAGCTTTTTATCTGGTCGGCAGGTTTCGAATTTAAGGAAACGGTTTGTCCAAACAAATAACTTTGTCCCGCTGAAGAGTAAGTACGTCCTTGATTTAGTGCGCATTCCAAAGGCTGGAGAGTAGAAAACCCTCCCAGCGAGAACCAGTTTTCTCCAGGGAACTGTGGTTCATAGCAACCGTCGCAGGCATAGTTTTGCGCGGATTTTATGGAAACGGAAGGATTCCAGCTTTTGGTTTCCTGACTTAATGTTCCTCCTATGTTGTCGC
>JAYVGE010000521.1:0-5497 GCA_043772515.1 Flavobacterium sp.
CATCGAAATTTTTTTTGAAAATTTCGCCCAGTATAGAAATCAGCTAACAACACTATTAAGCTTTAAATTCGGAATTATTAAAGCAATTTAGTATAACAAACCGTTTTTTGGAAGACCGTTTTCGTTATCTTTTTTTATAATAAATAATTCCAGAAATTTTCTTTATGAATCACTTCAGTGGTTTTTGGGTGGTATTTCTCTGTAAATGATTTTGTAAAAAGCACTTTCCGACTTAGACTGTATTTGATTTCAAATGCCTCAATTTCGGTGTTTTTTACTTCTAAATAATCAATTTCTGCTTGTTGTGTATTTCTCCAGAAAAAAGTATCTTTAAATTGTTCGTCGTAGGCGAGTTTCTTTTTACGCTCGCTGATGGTAAAGTTTTCCCAAAGCGCACCAATGTCATCGCGAAGTTCTACTGGATTAAAGTTTTTGATAATTTGATTGCGCAGCCCATTGTCCCAAAAATAGACTTTTCTTCCTTTTTTTAACTCATTATCTTGGTTTTTACTAAAAGCGTGTAAACTAAATATAATAAAGTTTTTTTCGAGAATGTCAATGTATTTTTCTACCGTCAAGCGATTAATTCCTAGGTCATTGGCAAGCGAATTATAGCTTATTTCAGAGCCGATTCTGTAAGCTAACATTTGAACTAGGCGCTGTAAAGTTATTGATTTCTTAATGCCTTCGAGGTTCAAAATGTCTTTGTATAAAAAACCATCAACCAAATCACGGAGTATTTTTTCTTCTTTGCCAGGATTGCTGACAACCTCAGGATAATAACCATATACTAGACGGTGCAGGACTAATCGGGTTTCTTCTACAAAGTTGGTGTGATTTACCATTTCGCCGTAACTCAAAGGAAAAAGCTGTAATTCCTCTTTTCTTCCGACCATTGATTCTTTGGTTTTGTCTGCCAATTCAAAAGCGCTACTTCCTGAAGCAATGACTTGAATTTCAGGGAAATTATCAACCATTCTCTTGATTAGTAACCCGATGTTATGAATCATTTGCGCTTCATCAATAACTAAAAATTGATTGTTCCCAATCAAAGCTTTTAGTCGATCTGTTGTAATGTTTTCTAATAAAAGTTGGGTATCTGGTTCATCTCCATTGAGCCACAAAGCCGAATTATTGTTGATGGTGCTCTTAATCAAAGAAGTTTTGCCTACTTGCCTTGCGCCAAACACCAATATCGCTTTTCCTTTGAAAAGATAGCTGTCAATTATTTTTTGTTGGGCTCGAAATATCATTTTTGCATATGTTTATGGTACAAATATATACTTTTTAGATATTCTAATATCAAAAAAGTATAATAATTTGATATTCTAATATCAAATTATTATACTTTTTTGATGGTTTTAAACGATTTTATCAATCTAAAATTATCTTTTTAGATCAATCAGTAAAACTATTTTCCCGTAAACATCGCTTTTCTTTTCTCCAAAAAGGCGGTAGTTCCTTCTTTAAAATCTTCGGTACCAAAGCATTTTCCAAAGTTTTTTATTTCGGTTTCGTAACCATTTTTACCATCTATAAAATTAGCATTGATCGCTTTTATGGCACGCCCAATGGCAAACGGAGAATTTTTAATGATTTTTCGAGCAATACCAGTACAAAATTCGATTAGCTCAGCTTGTGGTACTACGTGATTGACCAAGCCGTATTGTTTGGCTTCTTCGGCGGTAAGCATTCCTGCGGTCATAATTAGTTCCATAGCACGACCTTTGCCTACTAATTGTGGCAAACGTTGTGTTCCTCCGTAGCCAGGAATTACTCCTAATGATACTTCTGGTAATCCCATTTTGGCATTGTCGGAAGCGATTCTAAAATGACACGCCATTGCCAATTCTAGTCCACCACCTAATGCAAAGCCATTAATAGCTGCAATAACGGGAGTTTTTAGGTTTTCTATAAAATCAAATAACATTTCTTGACCTTGTGCTGCGAGTTGTGCTCCTTCTTCGATAGTAAAGTGGGCAAATTCTGTAATGTCTGCTCCCGCAACAAATGCTTTTTCGCCAGTTCCGGTTAGAATGATAACTTTAATTTCGTTGTTCTTTACCAATAGTTTAAATGCTTTGTGCAAATCGGTAATGGTTGCCCTGTTCAAAGCATTTAGTTTTGCTGGGCGATTTATGGCAACTATAGCGGTATTTTGATCGAATGTTACTAAAAGGTTTTCGTAATTCATGTTTTGGTTTTAAGGATTAATGATAGGAAGTAAAACCCTAAAAGTGGTTCCTTTCCCGAGTTTTGTATCAAAGGTAATCGTTCCGTTATAATTTTCTATTATGTTTTTGATAATTCCGAGCCCTAATCCCATTCCGCTATTTTTGGTTGTAAATTTGGGCTCAAATATTCGAGAGATGTCGTCTTTTTCTATGCCAATTCCATTGTCTTTTACTGCAATCTGAACGGCATTGTTTATTTTTTTGACACTTATGAGTAGCGATTTCTTTACTTGGTTTTCTGGAATAGATTGCGTTGCATTTTTGACCAAATTGGTAATCACGCGAATGAGTTGTGTGCGATCCATCTTCGAGATTATTTCTTCCTCTTCACTTTCAAAAACGATATATTCTTCATTAAAAATGTCCAAAGCCAATTCGACTACTTCGACTACATTTAAGGTTTCATTTTGTTGGGCAGGCATGGAGGCAAAGTTTGAAAAGGCAGATGCTACCGAGCTCATGATGTCTATTTGTTGAATCAATGTTTCGGAATAATCATGGAGTTTTTGTTTTACATTAGCGTCATTTGGGTCGAATTTTCGTTGAAAACTTTGTACGGTCAATCGCATAGGTGTTAGCGGATTTTTGATTTCGTGCGCTACTTGTTTGGCCATTTCTCGCCAAGCTTCCTCTCTTTCGCTTTGTGCCAATTTTAAGGCACTTTTTTCGAGCTTTTCGACCATTTCGTTGTACGATTTAATCAGTAAGTTGATCTCTTTGCTATTGGCATCCAAAACAATTTTTTTGTTTTTCTGATTCAAGTTGGTTTCGCTCATCTTATCCGAAATGGTTTTTAAGGATTTTGTAATGTAGGTCGCCAAGAAATAGGCCAAAGCAAAGGCTACCAACATCATAAAGGAATAGACTTGTGCCAAACGAATTAAAAAACTGTTCAATTCATTTTGGTAATAATCATCGTCTTCAAGATACGGTAAGTTCAAAATACCTAGCGGTTTGAATTTGTCGTCTTTTATTTGGGTGTAGGACGATCGCATTTTTGTGCTGTCGATTGTTTTGATGTCTACGTACCTTTTTTCGATTGAAGAACGAACTAGTTTTAGTATGTATTCTGGAATTGGAGGGGCAACTTTATCGACAGAAAAGGATTCTTTGGATGATTTTAGCAACCTCCCTTTTAGACTGTAAACGTTTATTTCGATCGAATGAATTTGTGACAATTCGTGAATTTTGTCTTTAAAAATTAAGTCTAGGTTCGCTGGAGTCAAAGGGTAAGTTGTTGTCGAAATCACGTAGTTTATGTGTTTTCGTACCGCATTTTCTTTGCGTTCTAGACGTTCTTGATGGTATTTTTTGGCTTCGTTTTTAAATTGAATTACCGATATAGTTGCCAGTAATATAGACGCCATTACGATTACAACAATCATCGAGAGGAAGATTCTAGTTCGTAGCGAAAGCATCGATAAATTGAACCCTTTGATCATGTTTTAAGATTGATTGCGTTCTCTTATTTTTTTATAAAACTTAAAGCCAAGCATAATTGTAATCGAAAACAAAAAGATACCCAAGACTCCGTAAATCCAGTTTATAGCATTTTTTAAAACGACCAAAAATACCACTGCAAAAAGAATTAAAGTGGCTCCTTCGTTCCAAATTCGCATAAAATTATTGGAGTGTTTTACTTGGTCGTTTTGCAATTGCTTGAATATTTGATGGCATTTTGCGTGGTACAAATACAACACAAATACAAAGCCAAGTTTTACATGCATCCAAGGCATTTGCAACCAAGCGTTGCCTAAATCGGTAAAAAATAACATCCAAAAAGCAAAAAAACTAGCTAAAATAGCCGATGGCCACGTGATTATGTACCACAATCGGTAGGTCATTATTTTGTATTGTTTTTGTAATATCTCTTTTTCTGGCAAAGGTTTTTCACTCGCTTCAATCTGATAGACAAATAGCCGAACAATATAGAACAAGCCAGCAAACCAAGTGATTACAAAGATGAGATGTAGTGATTTTAAGTAATTGTAGTATTCCATTTGAATTGTTTCTCTGTTACAATAGATTTCGTAATTATTTTGCCCACTCATTAATCCAATTACTGACCGTTTTACACCAATCTTCACTATCGTTTAAGCACGGAATAGCCATAAAAGACTCTCCACCATGTGTTATAAATTGATGATTCGCCTCCATAGCAATTTCTTCCAAAGTTTCTAAGCAATCCGAAACAAAAGCGGGTGTTACTACTGCTAGATTCTTGATTCCTTGCCCTGGCATTTTGTTGATTTCAACATCGGTATAGGGTGTTAACCATTTGTCTCCTGCCAATCGAGATTGAAAAGTTTGACTGTATTTTCCCTCTGGAATTCCTAATAATTTAACTACTTGTTTGGTTGTTTCGTAACATTGGTGTCGGTAGCAAAATTCGTGTGCAGGCGAAGGGGTGTTGCAACAAGACCCGTCAATTTTGCAATGAGATTTGGTAGTATCGGTTTTGCGAATATGGCGTTCAGGTATGCCATGGTAGGAGAATAATAAATGATCGTAAGGATACGTTTTTAAATGATTTTGGATAGAATCTGCTAGATTCTTTATATAATCTGCTTTGTTGTAAAAAGCAGGAACACTGGTTATTTTCATCTCTGGAAAATGTTTTTTCCGAAGTTCTTCTGCCAAAACGAGAATTGTGGTTGTCGAAGCCATCGCATGTTGCGGATACAAAGGGAACAATAAAACCTCGGTTATACCTTGGTCGTGCAGCTCTTGTAGCCCAGATAGTAGCGAAGGATTACCATAACGCATTGCCAATGCAACTGGAACGTCGACTTGAGGCTTTACTTTTTGGTGCATTCTTTTGGAGATAACAACAAGCGGAGACCCTTCGTCCCACCATATTTTTTGGTACGCTTCTGCCGATTTTTCGGGTCTTTTTCTTAGAATAATCCCTCGAACTAATAGTGCACGCAGCAAAAACGGTACGTCGATAACGTATTTGTCCATTAAAAATTCGTCTAAATAAGGTTTAACATCTTTTGGTGTCGGACTTTCTGGGGATCCTAAATTTACTAATAATACGCCTTTCATTTTTTTTGTTTTTTGTTGCAAAAGTATGTAATCCTATTTTTTAGGTACTTGTGATTAACTTATTTTTATTTATTGTTCAATATCGAAAAACTATTCTATTAAACATTTAGATTAATGGACATTAAATATTTTTTGGGAGTTGTAGCAAATTTTTTTTTGAATGCTGCTATAAAATGACTTCCGGTACTATAGCCAATTTTTAGCCCGACTTCGTT
>JAYVGE010000522.1:0-5482 GCA_043772515.1 Flavobacterium sp.
AAAAAAATTCAGATGTTATTTTATTCATCGACGAAATTCACACGATAATAGGAGCGGGTGGAGCTAGCGGAAGTATGGATGCCAGCAATATGTTTAAACCTGCTTTAGCTCGTGGAGAAATACAATGTATTGGTGCTACAACATTAGATGAATACCGTCAATATATCGAAAAAGATGGCGCATTGGAGAGACGTTTTCAAAAAGTAATTGTAGAACCAACTTCGGTAGAAGAAACAATTACCATTTTGAACAACATTAAAGACAAATACGAAGACCATCACAATGTAATTTACACACCCGAAGCTATAGAAGCTTGTGTCAAATTGACCAATCGCTACATGTCGGAACGTTTCTTGCCAGACAAAGCAATCGATGCGC
Source organism: Flavobacterium sp. (assembly GCA_043772515.1). Classification (GTDB taxonomy): domain Bacteria; phylum Bacteroidota; class Bacteroidia; order Flavobacteriales; family Flavobacteriaceae; genus Flavobacterium. The sequence continues at coordinate 379 of JAYVGE010000522.1, forward strand.
TAGACGAAGCAGGTTCTCGTGTGCATATTACCAATATTGATGTTCCGAAACAAATTTTAGACTTAGAAAAAAAGCTTGAAGAAGTACGTGAGTTGAAAAACGAAGTAGTAAAAAAACAAAAATACGAAGAAGCCGCCAAGCTTAGAGATGACGAAAAACGAATCGAAAAAGATTTAGCCATCGCCCAAGAACAATGGGAAGAAGACTCTAAAACCAATCGCATCCTAGTAACCGAAGACAATGTTGCCGATGTCGTTTCGATGATGACAGGAATACCTGTAAATCGTATTGCACAAACGGAAGGTAACAAATTGGCAAAATTACCAGAATTAATTCAGCATAAAGTAATCGGACAAAACGAAGCAGTACTAAAAATCGCCCGTTCTATTCAAAGAAACAGAGCAGGACTCAAAGATCCCAATCGCCCAATAGGATCCTTTATCTTTCTAGGACAAACAGGAGTTGGTAAAACGCAGTTGGCAAAAGTACTCGCAAAAGAATTATTCGATTCGGAAGATGCTTTGGTTCGTATTGATATGAGCGAATACATGGAAAAATTCGCTATTTCGAGATTGGTTGGAGCACCTCCAGGATACGTAGGATATGAAGAAGGGGGACAATTGACAGAAAAAGTAAGAAGAAAACCGTATTGTGTGGTTCTTTTGGATGAAATTGAAAAAGCTCATCCAGATGTTTTCAATATGATGCTTCAAGTACTAGATGATGGCTATTTGACCGATAGTTTGGGTCGAAAAATCGATTTCAAAAACACTATTATCATCATGACTTCGAATGTTGGAGCACGCCAATTAAAAGACTTTGGTCAAGGAGTTGGTTTTGGAACAGCCGCCAAAGTAGCCCAAGCCGATGACAACTCTAAAAGCATCATCGAAAATGCATTGAAAAAAACTTTTGCTCCCGAATTCTTAAACAGAATCGATGATGTAATCGTTTTTAACGCATTAGAGAAAGAAGACATCAACTTAATTATCGAAATCGAACTGCAAAAATTATATGAACGTGTAAAAGAATTAGGCTACCAATTGAATCTTTCAGACAAAGCTAAGGCTTTTATTGCCGACAAAGGTTTTGACAAGCAATTTGGAGCAAGACCCTTAAAAAGAGCTATACAAAAATATGTAGAAGACGCTTTGGCAGAAGAAATTATAACTTCTAAAATTGTTTCGGGTGACGAAATTTTTATGGATATAGAAGAGGATTCTCAAGAATTATCTGTAAAGGTTCATAAAGCTGGAGAACCAACCAATCAATAGAAAATTGACAATAACCCAATAGCGAATTAACTGCTTATTGCTAAGTACTCATTTATCTATTTAGCATTTACATATTTAAGTTTTTTTGAATAAATTAAGGACTTAAAAAAAGCTACAAGGTCTTTTTGACCTTGTAGCTTATACGCTTTTTGAAAAAGCACCTTAAAAAAAGGCTTTAAAGTACGAATCCCTTAATGTGTATAAACGCTATTATAAATTGCCTACACTTTTTACCTCAACAAACTATAAGCAAACCCGTTACGTTTTAATAACATAACGGGTTTATTCTTTATACAAATATTGTATTTTTATACAAAACAAATATTTATATTTGATTCCTAAAAAGATAAACTAAATTAATTTATGTCTCTAAATAAAATTATAATTGGTAGCGAAGAATGGTGTTCTTTTCCTGAAATAGGAATACCTACTATCAAAGCTCGTGTCGATTCGGGTGCAAAAACATCGGCTTTACATGCTATAAACATAGCTCCTTTTATCAAAAATGAAACAAATTGGGTAAAATTTGACATAAATCCAATTCAGAATAATACAAAAACAGTAATTCATTGCGAAGCTCCTTTGGTCGACAAAAGAATCGTAAAAAGTTCTAGCGGATTTAGAGAACATCGTTACGTAATACAGACTATTCTGGATATCGGAAGCTCGAAATGGCCAATCGAAATGACATTGACCAATCGGGATTCAATGGGTTTTAGGATGCTTTTGGGTCGAGAAGCCATGAGCGGAAGAGTATTGGTAGATCCGGAACAAAAATACCTTTTGGGACAACCTACAACAGATACACTTCAAGAACTTTATAAAAATTCTGAAAAAGCGAGTTCTGGATTACGAATCGGACTTTTGGCTAGTAATCCCGAATTGTACAGCAACAAACGAATTATGGAAGCTGGAGAAATGCGAGGACATGAAATGCATTTTCTAAATATTAAGGAATGCTACATGAAATTGGACGCAAAAACACCCGAAATTCATTATCGTGGTGGCAAAATATTAAACCAATTTGATGCTATTATCCCAAGAATTCGACCGAGTATTACTTTTTATGGCTGTGCGTTGACCCGACAATTTGAAGCACTAAAGGTCTTTTGCCTCAACTCTTCTACCGCAATTACTCAATCTAGAGACAAATTATATTCTTTGCAATTGCTCCTCAATCACGGTGTCGATATTCCGACAACTGGTTTTGCCAATTCGCCCTTGGATACCGATAACTTAATAAAAATGGTAGGCGGCTCTCCCCTTATTGTAAAATTATTAGAAGGAACTCAAGGAAAAGGGGTTGTTTTGGCAGAAACAAAAAAAGCAGCAGAAAGCGTTATAAACGCATTTAAAAGCCTAAATGCCAATATATTAGTTCAAGAATTCATCAAAGAAGCCAACGGAAAAGATATTCGTTGTTTTGTAATAGACGGAAAAGTAGTGGCCGCTATTCAGCGAGAGGCAATGCCTGGCGAATTTAGAGCCAACATTCATTTGGGCGGAACAGCATCGATTATAAAAGTAACCAGCGAAGAAAAACGAATTGCCATAAAAGCCGCCAAAGCAATGGATCTGAAAGTTGCAGGTGTCGATATTATTCGTTCTGCCAAAGGTCCTTTGTTGCTTGAAGTAAACTCATCGCCTGGCCTCGAAGGAATTGAAGGTGCAACCAATAAAGATATTGCTGGAGAAATGATTAAGGCTATAGAGAAGAATTTTAAAATTAAGTAGCTTTTTAGAAAAAAGAATAAAGAGCAAAGAATATAGATTCCAGAATTTTCAACACCAAAACATGAATCCCTACTTAGATATCGTTATCCGAAGTGTAGCAGTCTATTTTTTTATGGTCGTTGCCTTGCGTGTATTTGGTAAAAAAGAATTGTCCCAACTGAATACTGCCGATGTAATATTGATTTTACTGATAAGCAATGCCGTACAAAACGCAATGGTGGGTAACGACACTTCTCTTTGGGGCGGTTTAGCAGCAGCAACGGTACTTTTTGCCATTAATTTTTTTTTGAAAAAATTGATGTATAAATACCCAAAATTCAGCAATTTTATACAAGAAAAACCAGAAATTTTAATTCACAATGGCAATCTCGATTTCAAATCTTTAAGCAAATTAAACATTACCCCCGACGAATTAGAAGAAGCGATGCGAGAACATGGTATCGAACATTTTAAAGATGTAAAATTGGCCATGCTAGAAATTGACGGAAACATTAGTATTATCTCTGGAAGCAAAAGTTTGAAACAAACGCATTATAAAAGAAAACAAAATCATAAAAACCTGATTGTCAGAAATTAGAGAATAAAAATACAACTTAAACTTGTGCCTTTTATTATAAATCAAACAACCTCATAATGAAAGTACTTGTAGTAGACAATCATCCGATTACCGTAGAAGGCTACATAAATGCACTTACTGTAGCTCCTTTCGGATTATTAGAACCCGTTTTTACCCAAGCGTATAATTGCGAAGAAGCTTATCACTCTTTTTTATTAAAAAATGAATCGATAAAAGAATCGTTTGATATTGTAATCCTAGATAAAAGTCTCCCTAGCTATCCAGAAAAATCTATTTTATCAGGTAGTGATTTAGCGCTATTAGTAAGAGAAAAAATGCCCCATTGCAAGATTATAATGATTACAGCACATACCGAAATTCTGATTGTTTACGACATTGCCAAAAAAGTACATCCAGACGGCTTAATCCTAAAAAAGGACATCACTTCAGAAAAACTCAATCAAATAGTAATCGAAATCGTAGAAGGAAATCGCTACCGAAGCACAACGGTACAAATGTGCATACAAGAAATCTGGAAAAAAGAACTAATGATTGAAGACAACAACCGCCAAATTCTTTTATATCTATCCAAAGGATTTAAAGTAAGAGAATTAGAAAGCATTATCTACCTTACAACAAGTGCTATCGAAAAACGCATCGTACGGATGAAAAAAGCCTTTGTAGTAACAGACGCCACCAGTCTAGTAAAAGAAGCTGTAAAACAAGGATTTATATAAATTTATTCTTAAAAAATTAACATAAATTGAACAAAAACAGCATATTATGTTAATACTTATTTTTTATAATTACTTAATGCCATTTTATTTTAAATATTGGCGTAAATATGTAATAGCAAAAAATTCTCCTTTTTTTGTTGATTTTTATTTATCCATTTTAAAATAAAAACGAATGTCAACATTGAAAATTTTTATCGTAGAAGATGATCCATTTTTTGGAGAAATGCTACAATACCATTTAAAATTAAATCCAGATTTTGATGTCTGTCTTTTTCAATCTGGAAAAGAGTGTATCAGTAATTTATATCAGAAACCAGATGTAATTTGCTTAGACTTTGGATTACCCGATATTACTGGAGACCGACTCTTAAAGAAAATTCAAGAAACAAATAACAAAACCCCCATTGTAATCATTAGTGGTCAAGAAGAGATTGAGGTAGCCGTAAATTTTTTGAAAGCAGGAGCAACCGATTATATTATCAAAAATGCACACACAAAAGATTTACTTTGGAATTCGATAATCAAAATTAAAGAGAATTTAAAATTGGTTCAAAAAGTAGAAGAATTAACAGAAAAATTGGAACAAAAATTTAATTTCGAAAAAACAATAATTGGTCAAAGCGAGCCAATTAAAGAAGTCTTTAATAAAATAAATAAAGCTATCAATTCTAGCATAAATATTTCGATAACAGGAGAAACTGGTACCGGAAAAGAAGTTGTTGCCAAAGCCATACATTATAATTCCGAAAGAAAAAACAAACCCTTCGTTGCTGTAAATATGGCCGCAATACCTAAAGATTTAA
>JAYVGE010000523.1:0-2296 GCA_043772515.1 Flavobacterium sp.
TTGTGATTGCTCCTTTTGCCTTGATGCCAGATTATTTAGGCTTGCTTTTTTGGGGTGTTTTTAATGCTGTGATTTTAATTTGGGCAGTTTCACAATTGCCTTTGCGTTCTACTCAAATTACGGCTATACTTTGGATTTGTTTGAATGAGTTGATTACAAACTTATTACATGTTCAATTCAATCCTTTAATGACGGCCTTAATTATTTTATCATTCGTTTTTATCAAAAAAGAAAAAGATTTTTGGGCGGCGATGTGTATTGTATTGGGTGCATTTGTGAAATTGTATGGCATTGTTGGTTTGGCATTTTTCTTTTTCTCTGAACATAAAATGAAATTTGTGGTTTCATTATTTTTTTGGTCGTTATTATTTTTTGTTTTACCCATGTTAATTTCCTCACCGCAATATATTATACAAACCTATGTAGAATGGTATGAGCGATTGGTGCTTAAAAATGCTGGAAATGTTAGGTTAGGGAATTTTCAAGATATTTCGTTTATGGGGATGGTTCGTAGATTGTTGAATAATGGAAATATTTCAAATCTGCCTTTTTTGGTGTTCGGTGTATGTATGTTCTTGTTGCAATATTTAAGAGTTAGAAATTTTAGAAATGATGCTTTTCAATTACTCTTGTTGTCATCAACACTTATTTTTACAGTAATATTTAGTTCGGGTTCCGAATCACCAACGTATATTATTGCTTTCTTTGGCGTTGCCATTTGGTTTGTGATACAGCCTTATCCCATCCATTCAAAACAAATATTTCTATTTGTTTTTGCAATGATACTGACCTCTTTTTCTACAACTGATTTAATACCAAAATATATAAAATGGACTTATGTTATTCCTTATTCATTAAAAGCCTTGCCTTGTATTTTAATATGGTTTTCAATTGTTTATGAGCTTTTAACAAAGAAATTAGAAACATATAATATGGGGATAAAAAATAATTTTTAAAAAAAAGAAATACCAACATGCGTTATTTATACATCATTATTCTATTTTTAAGTGTCAAAACTTTTGCGCAAAACATTCAAGTAGGGGCCGTAAATTTTGAGGAAGAAAGGTTAAGAAGCGAACAATTGATGGGGCTTGTGAATGCTAAAACATCTTTTATGATTAGACCATTGTCTAATCATTTGCTCGATAGCACAGAAGCAAAAACAGTATTTAAAATTTTACCAATTTTATCCGTAAACCAATTTAATTTAAAATCCCCTTTGGGTTGGAATGATGGAGCGATGATTCCTGCCAAAGGCTACCAAACTTTGCTTAGTGGGGGTTTTTATTTCAAATACGGACCTTTATCGGTACAGTTAAAACCCGAATATGTTTATGCTGCCAATCCATATTTTGAAAGTGAAACAAAAAATACAGAAGAAAGAATTAAGTTATATCAACTTGGTTTTCTAAATTCCAGTCAAATTATTGAGCGGTTTGGAGAAACCGCTTATTCAAAGTTGGGATGGGGGCAAAGTAGTATTCGATTAAATTATCGTAAGTTGTCTTTTGGTTTGTCGAGTGAAAATCTTTGGTGGGGCCCAGGCAAAAGAAACGCTTTAATTATGAGTAATAATGCACCCGGTTTTTTACACTTTACGCTCAACACCACCAAACCAATTGAAACTTTTGTAGGTAGTTTTGAAGGGCAAATTATTGCAGGAAAGTTAGAAAACTCAAACGTGATACCGCCAATGGAAAACTTTATGATTGGAAATGAACTGCATTATACGCCTAAACAACAAGATTGGCGTTATCTTTCAGGTATTTCGGTTACTTATCAACCCAAATGGATACCAGGTTTGTTTCTCGGGGTAAATCGTGTTTTTCAAATATATCATACAGATTTAGGGAATAATTTTTCGGATTATTTTCCTATCATTACCTCTTTGCGTAAAAATGATTTACCAAACGAAGATAAAATTAAAAGAGATCAGCTGGCTTCATTTTCTGTGAGGTGGATATTAAAAGAATCAAAAGCAGAATTTTATATGGAACAAGGGTGGAACGATTCTAAAACAGATTTTCAAGATTTTTTTGAATCTCCGGAACATTCAAAAGCTTATACAATTGGTTTATCTAAATTATTCCCCATTAAAGCGAGCAACGACCATTATATAAAATTCAACTTTGAACATACTCAGTTGCAACAAAGTCAGGATATGAGGGTTAGAAATTCAGGCTCTTGGTATCAACATGCTGCAATTTTACAAGGCTACACCAACAACGGGCAAGTGCTTGGCGCAGGAATAGGCCCAGGAGGTAATTCTCAAACGATCGATGTTAGTCTTTGGAAA
>JAYVGE010000524.1:0-5472 GCA_043772515.1 Flavobacterium sp.
AACTGCCATTTGAGAGGCAGAAAGACTTTTTGTGGTTGTAGCCATTTCAAAACAAATGAAAAATGCTTTTCTTAATCCAAATTTTACTTTATGGAATAGGGTATTAGCCATAGCCGATTCGGTATCACTACAAATATTCCAAGTTCTTGCATTATCTTTACGAATTTGACTTCTGGTATGGCTACATTTTCTGCAAACATATTGCTCCGATCATTTGATATTTGAGAGGTATTCTCTATAATCTTGATCACTCTTGAAGCGTTCAGTATACTCTATGAGGTTTTGACCTTTAAAAATTTCCATTTTTCCTATGTTTTATAAGACTTAAAAATATGAAATTAAATACCTAGCTCAACAAATTTATTGTAGTTTTTTAAAAGATGTAATTTGTTGTACACACGGTAGAATATAGCCATCATTTTTTGCATATTCTTATTTCAGGAAAGTGTGCATAAGCAAGTACCTCAATTTAGATACTTGCTTTTTTACAATAAAAATTAGGATTTTATTTACATTAAAACTATTTATTAAACAATACCGTTGCCATCGCTTTGTCTTGTTTTTCAGAAATTTTAATTCTACCTGCAGTTGGAGAGCTATCAACTCCTGTCAACTTCAAGGCAATGTTCTTGTCTCCCTTTTGTTCTGTATCAGGGATAACCAATACTTGAATATTTGCTTCCATATTGTCACAGTTTCCTGCAATAACCAAATCATGGCTATTCAAGATAACAAAATCTTTATTCAATATCGCAGTAGTATTGACGGCATCAACATCAAACTTAACTCGGATATCCGAACCAGAACAATTTACCAATTGTTTACCATCACTTATTTTGGTAAAAAACACCTTAAACATCGCTACTGGTAAAACACTAGACTCATTTCGGTTGGCTAATTTCGAAATCTGCAATTCTGCTGCTTGGTCATTTATTTTTTGAATATAAGAAATCGTACGTGCTCCACCTAAGAATTCCACCATAGACTCAACACTATTGGATTCAACTCCGGTCAAAACCAACTGAACCGATTCTGTATCTTCAAACAAATTATCATCTTTGGTCTTAACGCTTAATCTTGCCGTAGACTGTCCTACACTTATTTTTAAAACCATTTTGGTATCTCCAAAAAAGTCTTGGTTCTCTGTAGCGGATCCGTTACCAAACATATAATTAAGTTGTATCGCTTTGGAAGTTTTGTTTGATAAGGGTTTTCCATCTTGGCTAAACAAACCCAATTCGTAACTTAAAGATTCATTTTCCTCACAATCTGAGCCTCCTATAAAACGAACAACCCCTGCTTGATTAATGATGGTTATTTTAGCCTTCTCTTTAGCTATATATGTGTATTGAGGTGAAGATAACTTTACATTAAAAAATTCGGAATCCTCAAAATTAGCATCGCTCTTAATCGGAATTTCGATTGTTTTCTCTATCAAAGATCCTGTCGCAAAATCGGAAGGAAGGAACGACAAAACACCTTCTGCTGGAAAATAATCTTCGCCAGTAGCTGTCCCTTCTGCTAGACATTTATAACTTATTTTTACCGGCATTCTAACACCTTCTTTACGCAGGAAACCAGACAAAGTTACTCGTACACTTGCCGTCATAATTCCATTCAAAGGCTCAGATACCGAGATGTCATTGATGGTTGCCCCTTGACTTATTTTGGTTATTCTGCTTCCTGTATTGGATCCTGCTCCTAAAGCAATCATTTCTCCTGATGGCAAGCTCGTTAAGGAACCATAATGCCCTTCCTTACTTTCTTTTACGTAATTTTTATCAAATACTAAATTCCCTTTGGTATCAAATTTTACAACACTAAAATCTTTTAAAGTCGTGGCATAAATATCATTATCTTCAGAAACATACAACTCTCTTAGCACATAAGGCATTTTTTTTTCAAAGATAATTTTTCCACTTTGTTTTGTTTTTATCAATAAACCTTGACCTTCCTTACCACCGATGGCTACAATGTTGTTGTCATCTCCTCTTTTTATAGAGGCCAATGGGCTATCAGTTTCTTGATTAAAAACTACCGTACCATCAAATCGCAACCCCATCATACGACCTCTGTCGAATTCTTCGCCAGAAACATAAACATACCCCGAAGGATCTACTTCCAAAGCCGTAAAAACACCATCTACATTGCTATACGTTTTATCAAAAATAACTTGACCATCCATGCGAATCCGAGTTATTCTAGGTGAATTTCCTGAACCGTACCCTCCACCACCAATAGCAAGTAAACTCGAATCGTCTAAGAGTTTGAAATCTCTATAAACACCTCCTGCAATAGGGGTAGTATGCTGAAAAATTTCAGCTCCAGAACCATCTAACTTTAACAGAACTCCTGAGCCGTTACTATTGTCTATCGAACTCCCCATAGAAAGGATGTTGTTATTCTCGTCTACAATCAAGCCATGAAGTACGGTACTATTGTTGATAATTTTATCGAAGATGATTTTTCCTTCAAGGCTGAATTTTACAATTCTCCCTTGTAGTAAAACGCCTCCTGTTATTCCCACGGCCACAAAATTACCTTCTAAATCTTCTTTGACAGTTGTAAAATAGCCACCGTTGTTTTCTCCAAAAACTTTATCAAAAACAGGAGTTCCTTTGGAATCAAAAAGAGAAATCCTCCCAGCGCCTGTATTTAATGTACCTCCTCCTACTGCTATAAAAAAAGAGTCTTTGGTAGAAATAACATCTCTATAGGAATCCATTCCACGGTTCATTATTGTGCGTTCAAAAATGACCTTTCCGTCTTCTGATAATTTAGCAATATATCCTTTTGCGCTACCTCCTCCCGCAACAACTAAATCTCCTGATTCCAAAGGAACTACTTTGTTTATTTTATTATTGCCTTCGCTTAAACTCTTGTTAAAAACTACGGGCATCTCCTGAGCATAAGTGGTAAAAAAGGCACTTAGAATCAACAATTTTGTAAAATTTTTTATCATTTTTAAGAATTTATTTGTTAAAGTTTATTGTTCTGTTTTATAATAATTTCGGTTCTTCTGTTTTCTCTTGAAGCTTGCTCGATTTCATTTTCTGTCATCCCAGGCTGAATGCGTTTCAAAGGGTTGTTGTCCCCATTGAATCGAACAAGGAAAGAGTCAATAGGTATTCCTTTGGCAATAAAGTACTGTAAAACAACCTCTGTTCGCTTTTTAGATAACCCAAAATTATATAATTCCGATCCTACGGTGTCAGTGTTTCCGCTAAGTTCTATGACATTTTTTTTATTGACAGACCAAAGCTTGTAAATCTCCTCTAAAACACCTAGCTCGTCAGTTCTTATACTTGCTCCATTAAAATCAAAGTGAACCAATCTGAAGATTTCCTCTTTTGGTAAAGCAACCAACTCTTCGATACGATTTGAACTCTCGCCAGAACCATCAATAGGTCCTGCTGTAACTGTTTTCTTAAAGGCATCCATAATCGAAACCATAGGATCCGGAGATTCTACCACATAAACACATTTATTGGTCAAGTTATCTTCACTATTTTTTCTATCCGACGAAAAATAATATTTCTTATTAATTACATCGTAAACAGGATTTGAATCGTCAAAATGGGTATTAATAGGATATGGAAAATGAAAGATTGTTGCATCGATTTCTTTCAAATTTGTCACAAAAATGTCTTGTCCGCCATATCCTTTATGTCCGTTGGAAGAAAAATGCAAACTAGTACCTTCTACATACGGAAACAGCTCGTCTCCATTAGTATTAATCCTTGGTCCTAAATTAACAGGCTTACCAAAGATCTCTTTTTCTTTGTTAAAATCGATGTAATAAATATCGGCTCCTCCATAACCTCCAGGCATATCCGAGGAAAAATACAACCGATTGCTTTCTTCAGAAACACTAGGGTGCATAAAGGAATATCTATTAGATTTTGAACAAAATCTTTTTGAAATCATTACTGGACGTGACCATCTTTCGCTTCCTTCTTTTTTATGCTCAATATACAATTGCAAATTATTAATTTCTCCAAATGGTTTGTCTCCTATTTTAAAAGAACGTAATTTATTTAACGTAAAAATAACCGAATTACCTTTGTTATAAAAAGAAACTGGTCCTGCTTGAAAAATAGTATGTAGTTCATCAAAAGCAACAATCTCTCCTGTATTGGAGAACCTATATAACCTAGAATTCGTACTTAAAGATTTCAAACGAGATTTATTTACCTCGTTGGCCAAAAAAACAATACCACCTTTATAAGGTGCAACCCCATAAACATAACTTCCATCGACAATTGATCCAAATTCTAATTTACTTACCAACAATCCTGAATTACGAGCTTGATCACCATAATATTGATAATATTCAAGTAAAGAACTTTCTAAATTATTAAACCGTACATTTCCACGCAAATCTTTATGAAAATACTTAACTACTTCTACTCCTCTTGAAATCGATCCATTTCGTTTTAATAAATCCAAATATAAACAAACATCGTTAGGGGTAAACCCGCGATTGTGCTTACTATATAAGTTATTAAACAACTCCAAGCTCTTGGCATATTCATTAATATCATTGTAAACTCTTGCCAATAAAAGCTCGGATTCACCCACCTCATATTTTGAGAAAGATTTACTTATTATCGAATTATTAAGTATTTTTATAGCACGTTCATAATTTTTTAGTTCAAAGGCTCTAGCCGCTCTTCGATAAGACGAACCCAATTTACTCGCTGGATCTCCTTTTACCATCACATTTAAATCTGACGAAAAGGTCAGTTGAGTAAAAGTGAGTAAGGCTAAAAATAATATATTTCTTCTTTTCATTTTTGTATGTATTAAAAGTATGACGGTCTTACAATTTTTTCTCTTTTACTAAATCGGTAACTCAATGAAAACTCATGAGAACCGGAGTTTATCGTACTTAATTTTCCTATTTGTCCATAATCGTAGGAATAGCTAAACTTTAATCCTGGGGTCAATTGTATTTGTGCTAAAAACAATATCGATTCGTCTTGACGCCAACCCGCTCCTATCCAAACTAAATCGTGTATCAAAAAATTGGCTTGTGCCTCAGCCTGAATATCAAAATTGCCTTTCTTTAACAAAACCGAAGGTCTAAATTTTAAATCACCCGTAAGGTCAAACAAATACCCAGTATAAAAATACATTACCTTATGACTATCTAATTTAAAATCACTATTAGACGAAACATTTATTTTTGAGAAAGAGGGCATCGAAAACCCTGCAAAAAAACGATCTGAAAAATAATTAACTCCAAAACCAACATCCCCTCTTGTGAAATTTTTAGGGTCATTAAATCTAGGGTCATTCGCTACATTAGTCAAGGAATTGTTGTCTTCCCTAAATACTCCAATTCCAGCTGTAAGACCCAAAGATAAGAAAGAATTTTCTCCTAACCTAACATTTTGAGACACTAATGCATTTGCTTTTGTGTCACTATCAACACCTATCTCGTCACGAGAAATGATTGTACCAACACTG
>JAYVGE010000525.1:0-14453 GCA_043772515.1 Flavobacterium sp.
AATGCTGGAACCAAAACTGGCTATACTTGACGAAACCGATTCTGGACTTGATATTGATGCGTTACGAATTGTTGCCAATGGTGTAAACAAATTGAAAAGCGACAAAAATGCAATCGTAGTAATCACGCATTACCAAAGATTGTTAGACTATATCGTTCCCGATTTTGTTCACGTATTATACAATGGAAAAATTGTAAAATCCGGCGGAAAAGAATTAGCTCACGAACTGGAAGAAAAAGGATACGACTGGATTAAAGCTGAGAATTAAAATGGAATTAAAAGAAAAATTACTATCGTCTTTTATGGCTTTTGAAGAACGTATCGATGTTCACTCCGAACTTCACGATGTGCGAACTGCTGCTATAAAAAATTTCGAAAATAAAGGATTTCCAACCAAAAAAGAAGAAAGTTGGAAATACACTTCGCTAAGTGCTATCTTAAAAAACGACTTTACTGTTTTTCCAAAAACAGAAAATACCGTTCAATATAGTGATGTAAAAAAATACTTTTTACACGAAATAGACACCTACAAAGTTGTTTTTCTAGACGGTGTTTTTAGTTCCCATTTATCATCAACTACACACGAAGGTATTGATGTTTGCTTAATGTCATCGGCATTAAACAAACCAAAGTACAAGATGGTTATTGATACTTATTTTAACAAAATCGCCAATAAAGACGAAAGTTTAACTTCCCTAAATACGGCTTTTGCCAATGAAGGGGCTTACATCAACATTCCAAAAAGCAAAGTTGCCGACAAGCCTATCGAGATTATGTATTTCTCAACAGGAAACGAAGCAGCACTTTTGGTTCAGCCTAGAAACTTAATAATTGTTGGCGAAAACTCTCATGTACAAATTATAGAGCGTCATCAAAGTTTAAACGAAAATCCCGTTTTAACCAATTCGGTTACCGAGATTTTTGCTCAAAAACGTGCTATCGTTGATTATTACAAAATTCAAAACGATAATCTCGTGGCAAATCTTGTAGACAACACCTACGTTTCTCAACAAAAAGAAAGTCACGTTTCGGTTCATACCTTTTCTTTTGGTGGAAACCTAATCAGAAATAACCTCAATTTTTATCATTTTGGAGAACGATTGACTAGCACACTAAACGGAATTACAATTATTGGAGAGAAGCAACACGTCGATCATTATACCTTGGTGCATCATGCTACCCCAAATTGCGAAAGTTTTCAGGATTACAAAGGAATTTACTCCGACCGATCAACAGGCGTTTTTAACGGAAAAGTTTTTGTAGAAAAAGACGCTCAAAAAACAAATGCATTCCAGAAAAGTAACAATATTCTCTTGAGCGACAAAGCCACCATAAATGCCAAACCGCAATTAGAGATTTTTGCCGATGACGTAAAATGTTCTCACGGCTGTACCATCGGACAACTAGACGAAACCGCCATGTTTTACATGCAGCAACGCGGAATCCCCAAAAAGGAAGCCAAAGCATTATTGATGTACGCTTTTTCGAATGCCGTAATCGAAAATATCAAAATACCAGAATTGAAACAAAGAATAACCAAAATTATCGCGACCAAACTGGGAGTTAAAATTGGATTTGATTTGTAATATAAAAACCGCCAATTGGCGGTTTTTTTTATTCTTTTGAATGCACCGATTCCATATTTGTATTCCAGTTTTATACCGTTGACTAATATGTTTTAGTCCAACGCAAATTATTCTCATCCCAACTCTATCCAAAGGAGAGGGAGCTGGTATTGGATTAATTTATAAACACTAATGGTATTAATTGCTAAGAGTCTGTTAAGAAACAACGAATAGAGTTTATGCACATTAAGGGATTGGGACTTTAAAGAGGGTTGTTTTCAAGGTGCTTTTTCAAAAAACTTACTATTCTAAACTTCTAATATCTAGAAGGTAAAAAATATCTTGTAGGAGAAAAGAGGTAATCTTGCAAGGTCTTTTTTGACCTTGTAGGTATGTTTTTCAAGTCCTTGATTTATTCAAAAATTTGTATGAATTTAACACATTTTATCTTGTTCTTTTGCCTTGAAAAGCGACAAAATAACTTCGTTAAATTTTATGCGCTTTATTTCAAAGCCTTTACTAATATCAATAAAAAATGCTACAATCAATTCTTTACACTTTCAATAATCCCTTTCAAAAAAGTATTCAAATCAAGTCCTTCGTTTTCCTTTAATCCCATCCTTACGATAACCAAATCTAGCGAAGGAATTACAAACACTTTTTGTCCCTGAAAACCATTGCACGAATATAAATCTCTTGGTACGTCCTTGTATCTCCCACCGGCATTGAGCCAAAAATGCGCTCCGTAATCTCCTTTAGATCCAGGTGTTGGTGTAGTGACATAATTGGCCCAACTACTATCAAAAATTTGTTCGCCATTCCAGTTTCCTTCATGCAAGTACAACAATCCGAATTTAGACCAATCACGTGTAGTTGCCCAGCCGTAAGACGAACCAACATAGTTTCCTGCCATATCCGTTTCGATGAGCATCGAATACATACCAATTTTGTCTATTAAAGCCGCATACCAAAAATCGAGATATTCTTGGTGTGTTTTGAACTGTTTTCTCAAAATTCCTGAGAGTAAATTGGTCGTTCCAGAAGAGTAATTCCAGTGGGTATTGGGTTTGAATAGTGCGGGTTTCTGTGCCTGTGATTGCGACATATCTTGGACTTGAAAAAGCATTTGGGTAACATCCGAAATTTTTCCGTAATCTTCTTCCCATTCCAACCCCGAATTCATATGAAGCAAATCGTTGGTTGTAATAATTTTTCGGGAGTCCTTTTGCCATTCTGCTATTGGAGCGGGTTTGTAAATATCGTATTTTCCTTGTTTCTGAAGAATTCCAAACAAGGTTCCAGTAATACTTTTGGTCATCGACCAACCCAGTATTTTGCTGTTTTTATCAAAACCAGCATCATATTTTTCGGCAATGATATGGTCTTTATATAGCACCAAAACCGAGCGTGTTCTCTTTGTTGCCTCTCCTTTTTTATCAAAGGCATAGGCAACTGCTTTTTTTAATTTTGAATAATCAACATCCGAAAAAAAGGTATCTTTCGGTTCTTTGTTACCGTATGGAAAAGGCAAACCGTTAGAAATTTGAATTCTTTTTGGTACATCATAAGGTTTGGAAACATCAAAATCTGCATCAATCAAAGTAGCTCCCAAGCCAGCTCTATAAATTGCTTTCCGTTCTTTGAACCCATAAACCGAAGCAGTAGCAAATCGATCTGTTTCATTAATTTTGTTTGTAGCCAAGTCAATTAAATCAATATCATTGTCGCCTTTTTGAATCATTTGCTGCGAACGATTATCGATAAAATGTGCCGAAGCAATATTTTTTGCTGAGAATCCGGAAATTAAATCCAGTTTGGGATAGGTTGTGTATCCAAAATAAATTAAAAACAAGAAAAATACGAGTACAATGAATTGGAATATTTTTTTCATATCTGATAAATTAAAAACCGTGAAATAGAATTGTATTTGTTCAGGAAATTACAAATTTTATTTTAATAAAAGCAGATTATCCGAAGTAAATTGGCGAATTCTATCGAACTCTTTTCAAATCGCTGCTATTAAAAACCCTAATAGTTAGGAGTGACAATATAAAATCTGCTGAATCTGAAAAAGTTGTTTTGACCAGCGTTTGCTTTAGCCAATCCGTAACATCTGTACTCCATCGGAAATGCTTTTCTCGTTAGTAAAGGTTTTGAAACATTTACCAAGTAACTTTTGCCAAAGTCTCAAGCCACTTTCTTCAAATTCGTGGCTAAAACAATTTTAGTTTCATTACTTTTGTCTTTAGAATTTTTCTAAATAATTATGCTAGATATTAAAAAAATAAGAGCCGATTTTCCAATCCTTTCACAAAAAGTAAATGGTAAGACCTTGGTTTATTTTGATAACGGAGCTACTTCGCAAAAACCACAGGTGGTAATCGATGCGATAGCAAAATACTATCAAGAGATCAATGCCAACATTCATCGTGGGGTACACACACTAAGTCAATTGGCTACAGATGCCTACGAGGAATCTCGAAGTAAAATTCAGAATCATATCAATGCCCGATTAGCGTGCGAAGTACTTTTTACTTCGGGAACGACCCACGGAATTAATTTGGTTGCCAACGGATTTGCTTCGATCCTAAAACCAGGAGACGAAATTTTGGTCTCGGCATTAGAGCACCATAGTAATATTGTGCCTTGGCAAATGTTGTGCGAAAGAACAGGAGCCACGCTAAAAGTCATTCCGATAAATAAAAAAGGCGAACTCATTCTAGCTGAATTTGATAAATTAGTATCGGATAAAACCAAGATTGTGACTGTAAATCATATTTCAAATGCTTTGGGAACGATTAATCCGATCAAATATATGATTGATAAAGCACATGCATTTGGTGCTGCCGTTTTAATAGATGGTGCACAAGCGGTACCACATCTTAGACCCAATGTTCAAGAATTGGATTGTGATTTCTATGTTTTCTCAGGGCACAAAATGTGTGGGCCAACAGGAACTGGAATTTTGTACGGAAAAGAAGCTTGGCTCCATAAATTACCCCCGTATCAAGGAGGAGGTGAAATGATTAAAGAGGTCACTTTTGAAAAAACCACCTATGCCGATTTGCCCCACAAATTTGAAGCAGGAACACCAAACATCGCCGGAGGAATTGTGTTAGGAACTGCCGTAGATTATATGAATGCCGTAGGTTTTGATAACATTCAGCAACAAGAAAAAGAATTGTTAGACTATGGAACAAAACGATTATTAGAGATCGAAGGCTTGCAGATTTTTGGCACCTCGGCAGCAAAAGCATCGGTTATTTCGTTTAACATCCAAGGCATACACCCATACGATATTGGTACTATAATAGACAAATTGGGTATTGCTGTAAGAACGGGTCACCATTGTGCACAACCCATTATGAATTACTTTGATATTCCAGGAACAATTAGAGCTTCTTTTTCGTTTTATAATACCAAAGAAGAAATAGACCTTATGGTCGAAGCAATAAAAAAAGCACAATTAATGTTGTCTTAAAAAGCTAAATTATGAAAATACTATCTCTATTAATTGTAATGCTTTTTGTCGGAGAAGGATGTGCTGGTCAAACTCTTGCAGATAGAAAAACCGTTCTAATAGCATACAATGCCAGTTCAAGAGGTTTGTATCGAAACATTGTAGTCGAAAACCAAAAGGCAACGATTGCCAAAAGTAGGGGAGAACAGCCTGTTGTAACAAAAATAACGGATGCCGATTGGAAAATAGTGGTCACAGAGTTTCAAAAGATCGCTTTAGATAGCCTGTCAAAACTAAAAGCACCAACAAAAAAGCGTTTTTATGATGGTGCTGCAAGTGCCAATCTAAAAATAATATACAAACGAAAAACCTACGAAAGCCAATCGTTTGACCATGGTTTTCCGCCAGAAAAAATTAAGAAATTAGTAACTATTTTAGTTTTGCTTACAGAAAAATAAAATGACGATAAAAGAGATACAAGAGGAAATAATAGAAGAGTTTTCGATGTTTGATGATTGGATGCAACGTTACGAATATATCATCGATCTGGGTAAAGGTCTTCCATTGATAAAAGAAGAATTCAAAACCGAGAATAACCTTATCAAAGGCTGTCAATCGAAAGTTTGGTTGCAGGGAGAACAAAGTAATGATAAAGTTATCTTTACTGCCGACAGTGATGCTATTTTGACCAAAGGAATTATCGCTATTTTAATTCGAACTTTTTCTAATCAAACGGCCTCTGCTATCCTCGAAGCCGATGTCGCTTTTATTGACGAAATTGGTTTAAAAGAACATTTATCTCCTACCCGAGCCAACGGATTGGTTTCGATGATAAAAAATATAAAAATGTATGCGTTGGCATTCAATTCACAAAATTAAATAATTATGACAGCAGAAATAGACACCACCGAATTAGGAGAATCAATCGTAAAAAAACTTAAAACGATTTACGACCCAGAGATTCCAGTAGATATTTACGAATTAGGATTGATTTATGATGTAATGGTAAACACCGATTATGAGGTAAAAATCTTGATGACCTTAACATCTCCAAACTGTCCTGTAGCCGAAAGTTTGCCAAGAGAAGTAGAAGAAAAAGTAAAATCGATAGCGTATGTAAAAGATGCCGAAGTCGAAATCACCTTCGACCCACCATGGAGCAAAGATTTGATGAGCGAAGAAGCCAAATTAGAATTAGGAATGTTGTAAAATTTGTTTCCGTTTCAAGTTATCCAACTTGAAATCTTAAATCTGAAACTTTTGAATGGAAGAAATAATAAACAAAGTGGCCAATAGTGTTTTGGAAGTTTTTGATTTAGAAGACTATTATCCAAAAGGAATTCGTGCGCAAATAGATCTTTCGCAATGGCTTTTGGAAGGTTTTCTTTTGAAAGAGAAAGACTTTAGAGAGCACCTAAAAAATCACGACTGGTCGCAATATCAAGATCAGTACGTTGCCATCAATTGTAGTACCGATGCTATCCTTCCGGCTTGGGCATGTATTTTGGTAGCGCTTCATGTAGCGCCGTTTTCAAAAAAGATTGTAAACGGAAACAGCGAAGATCTAGAGGCATCATTGTATGAAGAATTGCTTTCAAAAATAGATTATTCAGTTTATGCCAACAAACCCATTATCATAAAAGGTTGCTCCAAAAAAGCAGTTCCGATGCGTGCTTATATCTTGGCAGCTCAATATTTACAACCTTTTGCTAGAAGTATCATGTACGGAGAAGCGTGCTCTGCGGTACCTTTGTACAAGGCAACAAATAAATAAAGAGCCATTTTTTTGAAGAAATTAGGAATTTTTAACTATTTATCTATTTTTAGTATATTTGTTAGACAACAACTAAATTTTTTAAAAATGAAAAAGATCTTATTCTTAGTTCCTTTTTTAATCACCACTACTTTTGTACAAGCTCAAGTTACAGAAAAAGAGCTGATTAAAAACACCGAAAAAGCGGTTCAAATATTATCTGATACTATTCCGAATGGATGGGTTAAAAAAGGAAATATTTCCTTTCTTTTTAACCAATCTAACTTCAATAATTGGGTAGCCGGAGGCGAGAACAATTTATCTGGAAATTTAGGGGTAAACTATGATTTCAATTACAAAAAAGAGGATGTAACTTGGGACAATAAAATTTTGGCATCGTATGGTTTGCTACAAACCAAAAACAATGATTTCGAAAAGAAAACGGATGACCGACTTGAACTGAACTCCATTGTAGGTAAAAAGGCATTTGAAGACTGGTATTATTCCTTGTTTTTGAATTTTAGAACTCAATTTACAAAAGGGTATATTTATGAAAAAGATGCTAATGGAGCAGAAATTAGAACCGAAAACACGAATTTCTTTTCTCCTGCTTATCTCACTTTCGGTCCTGGAATGTTTTGGAAAAAGGATGAACATCTAAAAATTAATTTTGCGCCATTAACATCCAAATTTACTTTTGTAGATCGTAAGTATACCTCGGGGATAGGATACGTAAACGAACATTATTTTGGAGTTGATGCCAATAAAAGTATGCGTTATGAGTTAGGTTTTTATGCATCGGCCTATTATAAAACAAATGTGATGGCAAATGTTTCTATCGAAAACACCTTGAATTTATATTCTAATTATCTCGATAAACCTCAAAATATAGATGTCAATTATTCGTTGGCAGTTGTTATGAGAATCAATAAATACTTATCGACTAATTTGTCTTTTCAAGCAATTTATGATGATAATGCAATTGGTAAACTACAGACAAGAGAAGTTTTTGGACTTGGAGCCAATTATGGTTTCTAAAATTGGAGTATAAAAAATCCCTTTTGAAATAACAAAAGGGATTTTTTAATTTAGTCTATTTCTTCTTTATTATCTTCGTCTTCTTCAATTACATCTTTATAATCGGGATACAAAAATTTATTGTAGGGAAAACGAGTAATATGTATCTGGCGTACTGCTTCATAAACACGCTCTCGAAATTCTTCGAAATTTTCTTTTTGAGTAGCCGAAATAAACAGCGCATTGTTTTCGCCTAAGCGATGCATCCAAGTTTGTTTCCATTCCTCGAGTGTGTGATGCTTTGGCGTTTTTTCGGTCATTAAATCATCTTGGTCGATGGTCAAATGTTTGTAGGCATCGATTTTATTAAAAACCATGATAACTGGTTTATCATTGGCTTTTATGTCTAATAAAGTCTGGTTTACCGACTCAATATGATTTTCGAATTCAGGATGCGAAATGTCGACAACATGCAGCAACAAATCGGCTTCCCGAACTTCATCGAGTGTACTTTTGAAAGAATCTACCAATTGAGTAGGCAGTTTTCTAATGAATCCTACGGTATCCGAAAGCAAAAAAGGTAGGTTTTTAATTACTACTTTTCGAACCGTTGTGTCCAAAGTTGCAAAAAGTTTATTCTCTACAAAAACATCACTTTTTCCGACGGCATTCATCAACGTCGATTTTCCTACATTGGTATATCCAACCAAAGCCACGCGAACCATGGTACCCCGATTGCTTCGTTGTACTCCCATTTGTTTGTCGATGGTTTTGATTTTATCTTTGAGTAAAGCAATACGATCACGTACGATACGCCTGTCGGTTTCGATCTCTGTTTCTCCAGGCCCCCGCATTCCGATTCCTCCTTTTTGACGCTCCAAGTGGGTCCACATTCCAGAAAGTCTGGGTAATAAATATTGGCATTGCGCCAATTCTACCTGTGTTCTAGCATACGAAGTTTCGGCTCGTTGTGCAAAAATATCAAGGATAAGGTGGGTTCTATCTAGGATTTTGCAATCGATTATTTTGGAGATATTCTTTTGTTGCGAAGGCGATAATTCATCATCAAACACCAAGGTCGAAATGGCATTTTCTTTTACAAAAAGATTGATTTCTTCTATTTTTCCTGTTCCTACAAAAGTTTTAGGATTGGGACGTTCCATTTTTTGCGAAAAGCGTTTTACCACTTCTCCACCAGCTGTAAAGGTCAAAAACTCCAATTCGTCAAGGTATTCATTGAGTTTCTCTTCGCTTTGATTTTGGGTTACAATACCAACAATAGCCGTTTTCTCGAAATTTATTATTTCTTTTTCTAACATAACTTTAAATAAGCTACAAATTTAATGATTTGTGAACGACTTATAAGGTTTTATAAGATTATAAAAACAGAAGGGTTGAAATCTTAGGGCAAGCGCATTCGTTTTGAAAACAACCACAGCTTACTTGGCTTATTCGCCATTGACGGGTCTGAGCTTTATTGATTAACATTTATTATTTGAATGCACCAATTTTACAGATTCAAGTAAGATTCAGGTCATTACTATCTAACTCTTTTCAAAATCCGTTTTTTTCTGTGTCTTGGCTTTTCTCAGTTAGCAACTCTTTGTCAAAGTTCCAAGTCTCTTTCTTTAAATACGCGGTAGAACCTTTTTCAATCTCCAAAAACCTGAACATCATCTACTTGAAAAGCACCATCCAAAGCCAGATTTCTTCCTGAGCCTGTGTACTTGAAGGCAATATTTATTTTTCCTTTGTAGGAAGACAAATCTACCTTGCCAGAACCAATAAACTGATACCAAGGAGTGGCTTGTTTGGGCAGTATCACAGAAAGAGGGATCCAAGTGGCTTTCTCCACATTCAACCCATCAAAATTGTTAGAGATATAAACTTCCAGAGAATTTAAGGGCGAATCTACATCTAGATGATGCTGGGCAGTTCTAAAGGTTAGCCATTCATTGCGATGCGAATCCATATCGATTTTTGGCGAAATCAGCCAAGCAATATTCGAAACAACTTTGGTTCCTGTTATATTGAATTCGGCATATCCATTACCTGAATAAACAGTCCCTTTCCAAAACAGAGCCCCTTTCTGAACAATGTTTGACCAACCTGGAAGACTCAAATTGGTTTTGTCTACAACGGTTTTAAAATCTTGGGAGAAGAAAGGAATTGTTCTTGTTCCCGACATCGTAACATCTTTTTCGGAGCGAACCATTAACTGATAATCAGTTCCATATTTGGTCAGAACTCCTCGCACTTTTCCGCTTCCAGAGGGGACTAATTTTTGAGCAAAATGGGCAAAGCTACTGGTTCTAAAAATCACTTGATTCCCCGATTTATCAATTAAATTCCAATTGGTAGCACCTCCTATAGCACTAGTTTCTTCGTAAAAATGTCTTCCGTTAGCAGTTTCGGTAAATTGTACTTCAGACAATTCGATCAAAGTGTTTAAATTGGAATCTTTCAACAAATCGGGAAGCGAAATGGACCGAACTAAAAACTTTTCATCTACAGTAGTACAAGAAGCATTTAGTATTTCTTTGTAATCATTTTGAGAAAGTCTGCCCACGCCACCTTCATTGTACGTGTTTACATAAAGTCCTCCTATGCGCATACTGCCAAAAGAAATATCCGTATATTGGTTTTTTAGTTTTACATACACTTTGTTGCCAATCCTGTAATCGATATACAAATTGCTGGCATCTACTGGCACACTAAAACCAACGGCTGGAGTTGTGGCTGTAGCCAAAGTTTGAAGAGAAATTGATTTGAAAAAATTTCCCGATTCGTCGCTAGAAACTACATAAGCAGCTATGATGTCATCAAAAAGATACGGTGCCACGACGGCGTTGGCATTGGTATAAACTTCGTTTACTTTTCGGTTTACTACTAAGTCCGGCTGTGTACAGCTTAGTTCTGGTACTGCCGAAACATCTTTTACGCAACTTGCTAGAAAAACAGCTATTGCGATAGAAAAAAATAGGTTGTTGAAAGTTGTTTTCATAGAAATATTTTTAGGCAATTGGAATTTTATAGACTGATATAAAGATTTACGAAATACGTTCTGCCGTAGCCGTAAAAGTATTTGTTGCCAAAATTGGGCGTTCCGCTTGAGGCATCTTGATCCCGTTGTCTAAAATTGGCATTCCGGGCTTGTTCATAACCTCCCGTTTTGTAAGTTGCGTCGAGTACATTGTTGATACTGAGGAAAATTCCGATATTTTGACCGTAAATTCTCCAGGATTTTCCACCCATAATGTTTAACAAAGTGGTGGGGTCGAATTTTTCTTGTTGCAGTAATACTGAGGCACGCTCTTCTGTGGCTTCTGGAAATGGAAATCCGCTGGCAGGATTTTTATAAAAAACGGCCGTTCTTGCAAGAGGTGAAACATCAATATAACTATCAGATAGGTAATTGATGTTGGCAGCAATCCACCATAATTTTGGATCTCGGTATTCGATACCTAAGGCATAAGCTTGTTGCGGCGAACCAGGTTGTTTGTAGTCTTTGAGTGTTGCTTTTCCGAAATCAAAAATAGGTTTGGTGTTTTCTAACGTGGCCTTGGCATCGTTGGTAATAGTAACATTTGGATTGTTATCGTAGGTATATTTGCCAAAAGAAGCCGCCAAAGTAGTTTTTAGAGTCGAAATTATCTGGTACTCCAAGCTCCATTCAATACCACGGTTTTTCTTGTTCAAATGGGTTAGGGTCTGGCTCACAAAAGCAGCTGTATTCGAATAGCCCGCACCATCGTCAAAAATACCTTCTGCATAAAAAAATGCCGTTTGGGTAGCGTCTTTTATCAAAGTGTAATAACCCGTAATTCTTGTTTTTAGTCTCGGAGAACGAAAAACGTAACTGGCATCTAGGCTACTTATGTTTTCGCTTTGCAGCCCGTCAACAATAGAATTGTTCAAACGAGAATTGGGAAAAGTATTCCTTATCGTTGGTGCTTTGCTTAGATGAGCAGCATTAAAAACCAAGACCTGATTTCCTGATATTTTAAAGGTAACTCCTCCTTTGAAACCAAAATTTTCGAATGCTATTCGCTCACTTTTTCCGAAGGAACTGGTTTCGTAAATTCCGTTTTTATACAAACCCTCTCTTTGATAATTTGTGCTAGAGAAACTTTGTGCCAGATAAAAATCGGCTTTGTTGTAAGAGAATTTAAATTGCGAAAAGGCATCCACCGTAGTGGCAATAAAATTATAATTGTATCCGTATTCATCTCCAACAATGACTTGACGGTTGGGATTATTCATATCAGATTGTGCTTGGTTTGCATCGTAAAAAACATCGATGTCATCAAAATAGGTCCCACCCAGCAAATCCAATAGTTTTTGATATTGGTGTGATTTTAGTTTTTTGAAAGAGACTCCAACCGTAAAATTACTGTTTTCTGAGAGTTGGGTATTGAAGTTGGTCGTTGCCACCAATGTTTTATCGTCTGTACGATCTTCGTACAAAACGTATTTGCTTTTGGTGGGTTCGTAACCCAAAATTATTCCGTTAGAGTCAACTATTTGCTTCTGATTGGCTTTGTAAATCGAGTTCCATTGAATTTGCGGATTGGCTAAAAATTGCAAGTTGCTTTTGGTTGCATTTTCATAGTTGGGAGCGAATGCCCCTGAGAACTCTCCGGTATCGGGTGCATAAAGCGAACTGTAATAACTGGGCATTTTTCTATAATATGTAGGATCGGGACTGTTTGCATTTTGATAGTCAAGGGTCGTGTTTCCTATTTTTCCAAATTGATAAGTTAAACTAGAATTTAGTGTCGTATGCTCATTCATTTTAAAAAAATGATTGAGCATCAAGACAGGTTCTTCGACTGTTTTGGTTCTCGCATTTCTTTTTTTGTTATTCTGATAGCCCCAATAGGAATTATATTCTTTTCCTTTTAACTGGTTCACTTCAGAAGTGTTTGGCGAATTTTTTGCTCGGGTGTTTGGGGTGTAAAATGCGGTAAAATTGAGAGAATGAGAACGGTTTAACTCTTTTTCGACACTCATAAAAAACGAATTGGCATTGTAATTAGTCCCTTCAAAATAAGCTTCTTGTGCCCAACGTTTTCCTGCCGAAACCACAAATGCCCAGCCCTGCGTATTTTTGCCCGAAGCGTAGATACCCATCATGCGCCAATTGTAATTGGTATTGGTTCCCGAAAAAGAAATTCGGGTTCCGGGTCTGTAAATTGAAGCTCGAGTGTTTATTTCTTGGGTTCCTAAAATACCGCCAAAAGTATAATCGGAAGCAGCCGTTCCTATTGAGGATTCTTGGTTTCGTATCGCATCATTCAATCCGCCCCAGTCTCCCCATTGTGGTCTCCCATCATATAGTTTGTTCATCGAAACACCATTAATGAGCATCGAGGCATTTTCGCTATCTAAACCTCGAATTCTAAACCGAGCTTGTCCCCAATTGAAAGCGGCTGCTTGCTGAAATGCATCTTTAGAGGCTTGCAAAAGTCCCGAAGTGCTTTCTGAACCACCGTTGTCTTCGTTCAAATCACTTTCTGATAATGTTATTATTCCTGCTTGTTGTTCTAAACTTTGGTCTTCTTCTAATGGGATTGTACCTAAATCGAGATGATTCTCTGACGTAATGGCTATCGAAAACAAGGCATCTTTATAGCCTTGACTATGAACCTGAAGCAATTGATTGCCTAATAATATGACTTCAAAATAAAATTTCCCTTCGGCAGTGGTAAGTTGCATTAAATGGGTGTTTTGAATGGTTACAACAACATTAGCTAATGGTTTATGGCTTTTGGCATCGATAACTGTTCCTAGAATTTCTGTTTTTTTCTGTGCAAAAACGAAACTTATTTGTAATAAAAACAAGAGCGTTGTGATACCTTTTTTCATAAGCGATTGTTACTTTTTTATCCATTATTTTTCAATGTTGTTTCCTTAAGGAATTGCATTGAGTTACCGACTTATCTCTTTTATGTACTTCTAACTCCCCTCTCAAGAGGGGAATTTACTCCTGCAAAACAAGGTATTTACATATTATAAGAAATTATATCGTTATTTTAAATCAAAAAAGAATTAACCATTATTTTCTATAAAACAATATCGTTTCATTGAAATTTAACCGCATACTGTTTATCATTTAGGCGAGACTTTAGGAAACGACATTGCATTATTTTTTGCAATAGCAAAAAAAATGTTCATTATAAATTTAGACCAGACAAAAATTTGGCGAGATGAAGTAGAATTGGGAGCAAAAAAGCGATTTGGAGGTAGTTAAGTAAATTTATTAAAATAAATCTCGCATTTTTTTTCTATTCTTTTTGGTCTTTTTCTTCGTTAAAAAATATTTAAATAACTGAGCTATTGAACTATTTTTTAACGAAGAAAAAGACCAAAATGACTTTGTTAAATTTTGCACGCTTTATTTCAAAACCTATACTAATGTAAAATGCAATTCGTTTAAAAATCGATATTTATAATTTCAATAAAGAGATAACGAACTGATTAGGTGTTACTTTACTTTTATAAAAGTAATAAAAAAAACTATTTGGCAGTTATTTTTTTGTAAAAAATTTAAAAATAACACCAAACGCAATTACAATATAGTCTGATT
Organism: Flavobacterium sp.; assembly: GCA_043772515.1. Lineage (GTDB taxonomy): Bacteria > Bacteroidota > Bacteroidia > Flavobacteriales > Flavobacteriaceae > Flavobacterium. Next base: position 14,385 of record JAYVGE010000525.1, read on the forward strand.
TTTTTCTCCTCACCTCAGGTTTTCTCTTTTCGATAGAGGAGGGATTGGGTTGTATTATAATTAGGTTTG
>JAYVGE010000526.1:0-5466 GCA_043772515.1 Flavobacterium sp.
CCATAAGAAAAGAACGGTAATGGCACCCCAATAGTTGGAAAAATCCCGACTACCATGGCGATATTTACAAAGAAATGCGTAAATAAAACCCCCGCAACACAATAACCGTAAACTCTGCTGAATTTTGTTTTTTGTCTTTCAGCAAGATAGATTACACGCAGAAAGAGCCCCGTAAAAAGGGCTATTACAACAAGAGAACCTGTAAACCCCCATTCTTCGCCTACGGTAGTAAATATGTAGTCGGTATGCTGTTCTGGAACAAATCCTCCTTTGGTTTGGGTCCCTTCTAGGAATCCCTTTCCAATCCATCCGCCAGATCCTATTGCAATCTCAGATTGATTGGTATTGTATCCTATTCCTTTCATATCTACCGTTTTTCCTAACAAAATATTAAAACGGTCTCTATGGTGTTGCTTAAAAACATTGTCAAAAACATAATCGACAGAGAGTATAAAACCTGATATTAGAACCAAAAGAATACTACTTAGCACTACATTTCTATCTCCTAGTCTAGATTTAAAATGGACTAAAATAATAATAATAAGTGCAATTAGAATTACATATTCGGGTTCTAATATAAGTGTCATTACGAATAGTAAAATGGTAATAAAACCAGTCCAAACATACCAAGAAGGGAGTCCTTCTCTATACAATACAATAATAAAGATGCTATAAATTAAAGCACTTCCTGGATCGGGTTGTGGCAAGATTAGAAAAACAGGTAAAAAAACAATGGCGAGTGCCTGAATTTGTCTATTTACATCTTTTAAATTTATCTGCGGATCACTCAAATACTTTGCCAATGCCAAAGCCGTTGCAGATTTCGCAAATTCTGAGGGTTGTAAGGTAAAACTGCCGATTGCGTACCAACAACGCTGTCCAGCAATGGTTTTACCAAATAGAAACAAACCTATTAGCGACAGTAAGGCTATTCCGAATATAATTGTGGCGTATTTTTCATAAAACTTACCATCTACGTAAAGTACTACAAACACCAAAGGAATAGTAAGCAATATGAATATCAATTGCTTATCTGCTATTTCGCCTTTTGAAATAAGAGAGGAAGAGTATATGTTTATCCATCCTAATAGTACTAAGACAATATAGATTGTGACACAAATCCAGTCAATATTATTTGTTATACTTTGATTTTTCATTTTATTGAATGGATTTTTTCTTATTCTCTTTTGTAGTATCTATTTTTATGATTGGGGCTTTTATCTTGCTTTTTAAAATAGAATCTTTTATTCGTAGTTCTAATTTTATAGCATCCGATAGTCCGCCTAATTTTGCATATTGCCCTTGTAAACTGGTCTTTAGAATACGTACTTCTAAATCGGTTCGACTAATTTTCTTTTTTAAGTATTTTTCAATCATTAAGCTCGCAATAGGTCCCGCAATTCTCGATCCAAATCCCCCATTTTCTATCATAACTGCAATGGCAATTTTGGGTTTGTCTTTTGGCGCAAATGCCACAAATATTGAATGATCCTCTAGTTGCACACGTTTTCCATCAATTTTGGCAAAATTTTCGGCTGTTCCTGTCTTACCACAAATGTCTATTCCTTCTACTCTAAGCGACCGGGCAGTTCCTAAATTATAAACATCAAACAAACCACTAATCATAGGTTTGAAATATTTTTTGTCTATTGTAGTGATATGTTTTGTCGTAAATTTTTTATCAATCTTTTGAGAATTAATTTTTTTAATGATATGAGGCGTATAATAATATCCTTCATTGGCAACGGTAGCCATCATGTTGGCAAGCTGAATGGGAGTCATCAAAACTTCTCCTTGTCCAATTGCGTTAGATATGGTTGTAGTACCTCTCCAGCCTCCGTTGGGATATATTCTTTTATACGTTTTAGAGTTTGGCACATTTCCTTTTTTTCCGGTTGGCAAATCGTAGCCCATAAATTGTCCTAATCCAAAGCTTTTCATATGATTGCTCCATACGTCTATTGCATAGGCTGGTTTAGCATATTTGCCAATCGTTTTTAGATACACATTCGAGAAATAGGCATTACACGATTTGTAGATTCCAACATGCAAATCGCGAGACCCACCACCACAGTGGCATTTCTGAAAACTCCCTCTTCCATAACTAAATCCATGATTACACATAAAAGTGCTTTGCTCGTCTATAACTGTTTCCTGAAGACCAACAAGTCCTGTGAGGATTTTAAATGGTGACCCTGGCGGATATTCTGCAAGCAGTCCTCTGTCATATAGTGGTTTTGCGATCGAATCTTTGTAGAGGGTAGTGTAATTTTTAGATCTTTGTCTCCCCACCAAAATAGCAGGATCGTAAGTGGGAGCAGTAACCAATGACAAAATTTCTCCTGAGTTGGGTTCGATTGCCACGATTCCTCCTCTTTTGTTTATCATAAGCCCTTCTCCATATTTTTGAAGCTCGGCATCAATAGTAAGAGTTATGTCTTCTCCTTGAACAGCAATGGTATCGTATTTTCCCTCTTTGAAAGAGCCAATTTCTCTGTTGTATTTGTCCTTCTGAAAGTATTTAACTCCTTTTATTCCTCGTAAAACATCTTCGTAGCTTTCTTCAACACCTTGCCTACCAATTAAGTCCCCGCTATTGTAGTACGGATTTTTGGCTATTAGTTTTTCATTAACCTGTGTGATAAATCCAAATATATTAGCCCCATTTCTTACTTGATAATCGCGAAGAGAACGTTTTTGGAAATAAAACCCTTCGAATTTTCTTATTTTTTCTTGAAAAGCTGCAAATTCACTTTTGTTTAGTTGAGGCAAAAACACAGAAGGCAGTCTAGGACTGTATACTTTTGCCTTTTCCATTTTTTCAATAAAATAATCTTTGGTTACATTTAATAATTGACAAAATTCTAAAGTGTCGATTGCTTTTACTTCTCTGGGTATAACCATTATATCATACGATGGCTGATTTGCTACCAATAATTTCCCGTGTCTGTCATAAATATAGCCTCTTTCGGGATATTCGTATTTTATTTTAATGGCATTATTGTCTGATTTCAATTTGAAGGAATCGTCAACAATCTGCAAATAAAATATGCGTATTAATAGCAGGGAAGCGCCAATGATAATTAAAGAAGGTAATAATACTTTTCTCATCTTTTGTTTGGCTTTATAAGATATATAATTGTTATAGAGATTAGAATTGTAAAAGCAGTACTCAAAAGGGTTCTTAAAAGTACGTCTAAAATGAAACTTATTTGAAAAGCTTCTAATAAAAACAAGACAATGTGATGTATTATTACTGCCAAAAATATAAATGTAAATCGCTCTGGTGAAAGTACATCGTTTAGACGAACGGTTTGGTATTCGTAACTTAATCCGAAGGAGAATTTGAATAAAGCAGGTCTAACATAGGCCAAAAGAATACAGGCTGTTGCGTGAACTCCTCCAGAATTGCAAAATAAATCCATTATTAAACCAAGAAAAAAACTAGCAAACAATAAACCCGATTTATTACCATTGACTGGGTAGAGTATTATAAAAAGTAAGTAGGGAAACGGACTGATAAATCCGAAGAAATTCATGTTATTAAAAATAATAATTTGAACTGCCAATAAGAGTATAAATCGAAAAATATTGACTACCAAAGCACTATTCATCTTTTTCTTTATTTTGCAAGTTCTTAATTTCTTCTCTGTCTTTTCCTTTTATAATGTAGACATGTCCCAAGTTGGTCATATCGTTAAACAACTTAACATTTATGGTGTAATAATGTGTTTGGTCGTCTATTTCTATTTTGTCAATAGTTCCTATATTGATGTTTTCTGGAAAAATAACAGATTGACCTCCCGTTACGATGGTATCCCCTTTTCGGATAGCTGCCAATCTCGGTACGTCTATCAATTGTACAAAACCAGTGCTTTTGCCATTCCAAATCAAAGAACCGAAATGATTTGATTTTTTGATCTTGGCATTAATTTGAGATTTTTTATTGAGAATACTTACAACCGTCGAGTAGTTTTGAGAAGTATTGTCTATAATACCAACAATTCCTAAGCTATTTACCACTGCCATATCGGGCTGAACACCTTGCTTGGCTCCAGAATTTAGAGTTAAGTAGTTTTCGTAAACATTGTACGAGTTATGAATAACCTTCGAGATGATTACATTTTTGGGTGAAACCCCTTTTATACTATCTAGTTTAGCAGTGATAGCGGTGTCTTTCTTGTTTAAAAGAAGTATTCTTAAATTAGCATTTTCTTTAGCTAATTCCTCATTTTGAACCTTCAAGTTTAAGTATTCATTAGCAGAATTAATCTGTTCATAAACACCGCCACTCAAAAAATTGGCAGAGCTAATTACTCTACTTCTGTGAAACGAATGGGTCTGTACAGTGAGCATTAATGAAATAACCAAAAGCAGTAAAAACAGTAACCGATTACTGTTTTTAAAAATAAAATGAAATATTTGCTGCATTTTCTATTTGGTTAGTTTAATTAAAAGGATAATTGCTACACCTTGTTTAATATTGATACGCTTTTTAGCTAAAAAAAAAAAAAAAACGCATCAACATATGAAAACTTTATTTTATCAAAATACTTTTGAATTTTTGAATATTTTTAAGCGCCATTCCTGTTCCGCGAACAACAGCTCTCAAAGGATCTTCGGCAATATAAACGGGTAAATCTGTTTTTTGCGAAATTCTTTTGTCAAGTCCTCTCAACATAGAACCACCTCCGGCGAGATAAATACCTGTGTTGTAAATATCCGCAGCTAATTCTGGTGGGGTCTGAGACAGGGTTTCCATAACAGCATCTTCAATTCTTTGTATCGATTTGTCTAATGCTTTTGCAATTTCGCGATAGGAAACCTCTACTTGCTTTGGTTTTCCGGTAAGCAAATCTCTACCCTGAACAGACATATCCTCTGGTGGAGTTTCTAGATCTTCTATGGCAGCTCCAATCTGAATTTTTATTTTTTCTGCAGTACTTTCTCCTACAAAGAGATTATGTTGCGTACGCATATAATACACGATGTCATTGGTAAATACATCACCTGCTATTTTTACAGATTTGTCACATACAATTCCGCCTAGTGCAATAACTGCAATTTCGGTTGTACCACCACCTATATCAACAATCATGTTTCCTTTTGGTTGCATAATATCGATTCCGATACCGATTGCTGCCGCCATTGGTTCGTGTATCAAGTACACTTCTTTGCCATTTACTCTTTCACAGGATTCTTTTACGGCACGCATTTCCACTTCTGTAATTCCAGACGGAATACAAACAACCATTCTCAATGCAGGCGTAAACATTCTCTTTTTTAATGCTGGTATGCTTTTTATAAACATACTAATCATTTTTTCTGAGGCATCAAAATCAGCAATTACACCGTCTTTTAAGGGTCTTATTGTTTTAATGTTTTCATGCGTCTTACCCTGCATCATATTGGCTTCTTTACCAACTGCGATAATTTTGCCAGAAATTCTATCTCGGGCAACTATAG
>JAYVGE010000527.1:0-5459 GCA_043772515.1 Flavobacterium sp.
TTTTAAAGCAGGTGACGAAATTATCGCGATGGACGATTTGTATGGAGGAACTTATAGAATGTTTACTCGAATTTACAAAGACAGCGGAATAAAATTTCATTTTGTAGACATGAATGATTTGGGTAAGTTTGAATCGTTAATTAACGAAAACACCAAATTGGTTTGGGTAGAAACACCTACTAATCCGTTGATGAAGTTAGTTGATATTCAGGAAATTGCAAAAATCACTAAAGCGAATAATATTCTTTTTGCAGTCGACAATACTTTTGCAACACCCTATTTGCAAAAACCATTAGATTTAGGAGCCGATATCGTAATGCATTCAGCAACCAAATATCTTGGTGGACATTCGGATGTAATTGCTGGGGCTTTGATCGTAAAAGACGAAACATTGGGAGAACAACTACATTTTCAGCAATTCGCAACAGGCGCGACATTGGGTCCAATGGATAGCTTTTTGGTCTTGAGAGGAATCAAAACGTTGCATTTAAGAGTACAAAGACATTGTGAAAATGGAGAAAAAGTGGTTGCATTTTTAAACAATCATCCAAAAATTGCTACAGTTTATTATCCAGGTTTGCCGAGTCATCCTTATCACGAAATCGCCAAGAAACAAATGAGTGGTTTTGGTGGGATGGTTTCTTTTACTTTTACTTCTGGTAAAAAAGAAGATTCTATTCGGTTTTTAGAAAATTTAAAAGTGTTTACTCTTGCAGAATCATTGGGAGGTGTAGAGTCATTGGCTAATCATCCAGCTTTGATGACTCATGCATCGATTCCTGAAGACAAAAGAAAAGCAGTTGGAATAACCGATGACTTAGTGCGTTTGAGTGTAGGTATAGAAGATGCAGAAGATCTTATCGAAGATCTCAAACAAGCATTGGCTTGATGCATTATTCTGAAACAATATAGTATAAAAAACGCTCAATTCTTGCGAAAGAATTGAGCGTTTTTTTTGGTTCTAGTATTCCAGATAATAAATGTAACCTAGGTTAAGCCAAAGTAGACAATCGTTGGCTTTGTTCTCGGTGTAAATCTTTTTATTGGGATTAAGACCGTCAATCCAATCAGAATTGAAATATTGAAGACGAAGGTCAATCAATAAGTCGCTTTCTCTACTTAGTCTGTAACGAGATCCGAGACTTGTGACAACTGATAGGACCACTTTACTCTCATTAGAAAAGCCATACGGATGACCGTCAGAAGGCGACAAGTATTTGGGGATAGTTGTAGCAGGGATTCCCGTATCTCCAAGTGTAGAAGACGATTTTGCAATATTGTAGCTAATTTGTGCTCCAAGGCTTACATAAGGACTAAAGCCCCCAATGGTGTTCTCAAAATCATGTAGTCCTAAGAAATGATATTCGAGTTGAGTGCCAAGATTTAGCAAGCTCGTACTGCCTCTCATTGCTCTGAGTTTTGCCACTTCTGGCGAAGTGCTTTTGTTGTCTACCCATTTCCCAAAATGGGTCAAATTGGTTTTGTTGTATGATATTTCTGAACGCATTTTAAAATGGTCTCCGAAGTAAGAGTTGCTTTCAAAACCTAAATAATGAACAATACCAGCTCCAAAACCAGTATTATTATTGTTTGTAGAAAAATCATTGCTTTGACCATAGTCGGATCTAAATTGAACAGGTCCGGCAACTATTCCAATTTCCTGTGTAAGTTCGATCTGGGCATTTGTCTCGTTTGTAAAACCAAAGAGTGTTAACAATATTAGTATTAGGTGCTTTATCATTTTTTATTTGGGGGGTTACAAATTTTTGCAAATATATAAAAAGCAGATACTTTTATCAGTATTATATTCAAGCAAATGTTAACTTTTATTTAAGAATTCAATAGTATTGTTACTTTTTTTCTTTAAAATGAATTGTTGTTTTTGTATTTGCGGTAAATTGCTTGTTAGGATATTACGTTTTTGAATGGAGCTGTTTGTGTTTCTTTTTAGTAAAGATTTTGAAATAAAGTGTACAAAATTTGGCGACGTTATTTTGGTCTTTTTCAAGACGACATCCTTTGAGAAAAGGATGGGCGAGCAAGAGCGTTGGCTATAAATAGCTGGGCTATTGAACTCTTTTTAACGAGATTGCTTTGCTTCGTGCCTCGCAACTCCTCGCAAGGGCAAAAAAACGAGGAAATACGAAGTTCAGGGAACGCCTATGAAAATAGAAACATAGCGAAGTACTAGTACGATCTATTTTAAAAAATTTACTTACTGGCACTGTGTTATACCATCTAGTGTTTCTAAATTATCCTCACCCCGCCCTCTGCAAAGTAATGACACTAACTTAAATAAGCTTATGGTCAATAAAATGATAAAAAGCGAACAAACAGACTCTGTTTTAGCAAATAAAAAGAATAAATTAGCACCATTATCTCCAAAGGAGAGGGTGGGGTGAGGATAATTTGTGTTGGACTAAAATATATTAGTCAATGCTACTTAGTGTTTGTTTTGAAATATATAGGCTAGAAGTTTGTTTTTTTTACGAAAACTATAACGATTTCGTAGAAACGTACAATTCAAAATCGAAAATACTTAAAATTGATTATTAAAAAGATAATTCGGCAGATAATCGACAAAATTATATCGTAACATTTGTATAAAATGTATATTTGTGGTCACTAACGAAAACGTTTTCTTAACGTTATTAATTTAATAATCATGTCACAAAGTATTACTAATTTTATCGAGTCGGTTGCCAAAAAAAACCCGAACGAGCCAGAATTTATGCAGGCAGTTGTTGAAGTTGCTGAAACAGTAATTCCTTTTATAGAAGAAAATAAAAAATACCAAAACAAAATGCTTTTGGAGCGAATGGTCGAGTCAGATCGTATCATTATGTTTAGAGTAACTTGGATTGATGATAAAGGAGAAACACAAGTAAACAGAGGATACCGTATTCAAATGAATTCGGCTATTGGACCATACAAAGGAGGACTTCGTTTTCATCCTTCTGTGAATTTAAGTATATTAAAATTCTTAGCTTTCGAACAAACCTTCAAAAATAGCTTGACTACATTGCCAATGGGTGGTGGAAAAGGGGGTGCTGATTTTGACCCAAAAGGTAAATCAGACAACGAAGTAATGCGTTTCTGTCAAAGTTTTATGACCGAATTGTGTAAACATATTGGTGCAGATACCGATGTTCCTGCAGGAGATATTGGTGTTGGTGGTAGAGAAGTAGGTTATTTATTTGGTCAATACAAAAGAATTAGAAACGAGTTTACAGGTGTTCTAACAGGTAAAGGAATTTCTTTTGGTGGTTCGTTGGTACGTCCAGAAGCAACAGGATACGGAGATGTTTATTTTGCACAAAGTATGTTGGCTACCAAAGGAGATAGCTTTTCAGGAAAAACAGTTGTTTTTTCTGGTTCAGGAAACGTAGCGCAATATGCCACCGAAAAAGCTACCCAATTAGGTGGAAAAGTGGTGACGCTTTCTGATTCTGCAGGATATATTTACGATGCAGACGGAATTGATGCGGAGAAATTGGCACACGTTATGGAAATCAAAAACGAATTAAGAGGAAGAATTAGCGACTATGTTGCGAAATATCCGAACGCAAAATACGTTGCAGGAAAACGTCCATGGGAAGTAAAATGTGATATCGCTTTGCCTTGTGCAACTCAAAATGAGCTGAACGAAGAAGAAGCAAAAACATTGGTTGCCAACGGATGTATCTGTGTAGCAGAAGGGGCTAATATGCCAACAACTCCAGAAGCAGTTATTGTTTTTCAAAAAGCAAAAATCTTGTTCGCTCCTGGAAAAGCATCAAATGCTGGTGGAGTAGCAACTTCGGGATTAGAAATGTCTCAAAACTCTTTGCGTTTGAGCTGGAGTTCTGAAGAAGTAGACGAAAGACTCAAAGGAATTATGTTGGCCATACACGCTTCTTGTGTAAAATACGGATCGGACAATTCGGGTTATGTAGATTACGTAAAAGGAGCTAATATTGCAGGATTTGTTAAAGTTGCAGATGCAATGCTTGCTCAAGGAGTGGTGTAATTTTAGATTTTATATACGGTTTATGATTGGCAAAATTTGCATTCTAAAACCATTTCAAAAACCTTCTTCCGTTTGTTCGGGAGAAGGTTTTTTTTGATTCTGTTGTGAGACGAAATCTACAATCGTTTGTATTATATTTGTAAAACAATTTTTATACAAATAATGAAAAAACAGTTTTTATTTTTCTGGATTTTAATGGTACAACAAATAGGTTTTGCTCAGAATAATCTGTCTTGGCGAGGCTATTTTTCTTACTCAGGGATTAAGGCTATTTCGCAATCTCCTACAACTATTTTTGCGGCTTCCGAAAATGCTTTGTTTTCAAAAAGCACCCTAACAAATCAGCTAAAAACGACCAATACAGTCGATGGTTTATCGGGGCAAACAATGAGCACATTGTATTACAGCTCTATAGTAAACAAAACCATCGTTGGCTACGAAAACGGATTGCTGATTGTTATTAACGAGCAAGACGGGAGCATGGTCAATGTGGTCGATATCATTCATAAACAATTGCCTTCCAATCTAAAAAAAATTAATCATTTTATGGAGTTTGAGGGAATAATCTATATTTCTTGCGACTTCGGAATTGTACAATTCAATCCCGCAACAATGCAGTTTGGCGACACTTATTTTATTGGTGATAATGGTGTTGAGGTCAGTGTTAAGCAAACAGCAGTTGCCAATGGATATATTTATGCGGCTACTTCAAACGGAATTAAAAGAGCCGTTCTTTCGAGCAAAAATCTAATTGATTTTAACCAATGGACATTAATAGGTTCAGGAAATTGGTCGAATATCGCCTCTTTTTCCAATGCGCTTTTTGCGATAAATTCTTCGGGAAATATTCATAAATTCAATACCAGCTCGAATACTTTTGTCAGTTATTTGCAACTCCCCGAGTCTTGCCTAGATTTTAGGGCAACAGCCGATTATCTTTTTATAACAACGGCAAAGAGTGTTGCCATTTACAATAAGCAAATGGCATTGCTCCGTCAGATCAATAGTAGTCAGATGCCAGAAGAAAATGCTAGCTTTACTTGCGCAACGAGTATTGGCGAGCTGGTTTATTTAGGGACAAAGGAGCACGGATTGCAAACGACCTCTCTTTCTATGGCGGGATCTTTTGAAAATATAACGCCAAACGGACCTTCTCGGAATGCTATTTTTGCACTCGAAGCAACTTCAGACGCACTTTGGGCAACTTATGGCGGTTATTCGTCGAATTATAATCCGTATGTGAATGGTGGTCCCAGTAGATACGGTATAAGCAAATTGATCTCTAGTGGTTGGATGCATATTCCTTACGAAAAAATGTTAGGAGCCAGAGCGATTTCTAGAATTATGGTAAACCCGAGTAATGAAAAAGAGGTGTTTGCCAGCTCTTTTTTTTCAGGATTACTCAAAATTTTCGATGATGTTCCTACTTTTTTGTACAATCAGACCAATA
>JAYVGE010000528.1:0-2286 GCA_043772515.1 Flavobacterium sp.
ATTTCGTGGCAAAACATTGGAAAACGCCACTTTATATTGAGTAAACGCTATGCAAAAATTAAAACCCATCATGTTTGTTGGTACCGCCTCCGATGTAGGGAAGAGCATTATCAATACAGGATTTTGTCGCATTTTTAAGCAGGATGGTTATACGCCAGCTCCTTTTAAATCGCAAAATATGTCGCTTAACAGTTTTGCTACGCCCGAGGGACTCGAAATAGGCCGTGCGCAAGCGGTACAGGCCGAAGCTTGCGGTATTCCATGCAGCACCGATATGAATCCTGTGCTATTGAAACCAACAAGCGATAAAAGTTCGCAAGTAGTTTTAAACGGGAAACCTATTGGAGACCAGTCGGCTTATGATTATTTTATGGGAAACAATAAAATGGGACTCCTCAAAGAAGCCCAAGCTGCCTATAACCGATTATCCGAAAAATTCAATCCTGTTGTGCTAGAAGGTGCTGGAAGCATTTCTGAATTGAACTTGAAACATCGTGACATTACCAATATGCGGATGGCGAAATATGCCGATGCTGCCACTTTTTTGATTGCCGACATTGACCGAGGAGGCGTTTTTGCTAGTGTTTACGGAAGTATTATTTTATTAACTCCCGAAGAAAAATCACTGATAAAAGGAATCATTATCAATAAATTTCGAGGAGATGCTCGACTTTTTGAAGACGGAAAAAAAATAATAGAAGACCTTTGTGGTGTTCCTGTTGTTGGCGTTGTCCCGTTTGCAAAAGGCATTTATATCGAGGAAGAGGATTCTGTTGGACTTCAAAATAAAAATTCACAATCTGTAGAAAATAAAATAAACATTGCCGTTATTTTACTCAATCGCCTTTCTAATTACACCGATTTTAATGTATTGGAACGTCACGAAAATGTAAATTTATTTTATTCAAAAGATCCTTTAGAAATTGAAAAAGCTGACATCATCATTATTCCCGGAAGTAAAAATACTATCTCTGATTTAATTGAAATCAAGAATAACGGAGTCGCTAAAGCAATTGTCAATGCCCATAAAAACAACAAAACCGTTATCGGAATTTGTGGCGGTTATCAAATGATGGGACAAATTGTAGAAGACCCACATCAAATGGAAGGAACTGTTGAAAAAATGTCAGGATTAGGATTACTTCCCATAAAAACAGTACTCACGCAAGAAAAAATTACAAGACAAGTACAATTTCAGTTTAAAAAACATCAAGAGACCTGTCAAGGCTATGAAATACACATGGGAATTTCAACTTCGGTTGAAGAAGACACCCAACTGAACCATTTTTCAGATAGCACCACAGATGGTTTTTTATTGGCCGATAATTGCTGGGGAACCTACATTCATGGAATATTGGATAACGAAATTGTCATTAATGATTTGCTCTCGCAGACCAAAAAAGAAATGACTACAACTCCTTTCGATTACAAAGCTTTTAAAGAACAGCAATACGATTTATTGGCGCAACACCTGCGAGAACATTTAGACATGGAGTATATTTATTCCGTTCTTAAAGAAAAATAATTATGATTTTAGGACACGGAGACGACGGTTATTTATATCACGACACGATTAAAGCAAATTTCAGTTCGAATGTTTTTTACGAAGGCCTTCCCAAAGGTTTAAAGGAATACCTATCGCTTCATTGGGATAAACTTACTCGTTATCCAGAGGCAAATGCCGAATCGCTTCAAGAAAGAGTAGCGCATTGGCACCAACTGAAACCCCAACAAATACTGATTACAAATGGGGCTACCGAAGCTTTTTATTTGATTGCACATCACTTACAAAAAAAATCGGCTACTATAATCATACCTTCATTTGCTGAGTATGAAGATGCTTGTCGGGTACATAATGTCCCTACCGATTTTATGGAATGGTCAACAATAAGCGAGACTACCTGTTTTTCTACCCAAGCCGTTTTCTTTGGTAATCCAAACAACCCTACGGGCTTGATTTTTGAAAAAGAAATGCTCCATTCTCTTTTAGAAAACAATCTAAATACACTGTTTGTTATTGATGAAGCCTATGTAGATTTTACTTCGAATGTGATTACAATGGTAAACGAAATCAATACTTTTCCAAATCTCGTACTTGTAAAATCCTTAACTAAAACCTATTCTATTCCGGGTTTGCGTTTGGGGTACATCATCAGCCAAGAGCAAAATATTCAATCCATACAATTGGCAAAAATGCCTTGGTCTGTAAATACTATGGCTATAGAAGCTGGCAAGTTTATTGTAGAAAATGCCAACGAAATTGCATTACCGCTAAAAAGACTATTG